>NZ_LOMM01000076.1:0-198199 GCF_001605945.1 Enterobacter sp. SENG-6 | reverse complement strand
AAAACCGAGAGTGTGCTCCGGATAGACTAAAAGTGTTACCTATGTTCCCGGTCTGATCTGTCACCTATGTATCCGGTCATACAGTAGCGCCACCGGGCTGCTTTTTATCGGTGAAACTCCGCCACCGTCATGGTAAAGCGCAGCACCTTTTTTCCCTCATTGGCATAGCCGTGCGCGGCTTCCGTTTTCGCCACCGCCGATGCCCCGGCAGCAACCTGCGTAACCGTCTCGTCCACCGTCAGGGTTAATATGCCTTCGTTCACGTGCAGCAGCTCAAAGGTGCCCGCCGGATGCCCCGAAGAGGTAAAACGCTCTCCCGGCTGCATCTCCCACTGCCATAGCTCAATCATATCCGGGCCCGCGGTTCCTGCCAGCAGTCTGGCGCGTCCGCCCTTTTCCCCCTGCCACAGCACCGGGATCGCGGCTTCTTCGATAACGTGCACCAGCGGCTCGCTGGAGACGTTAACGATATCCGCCACTGAGATACCAAGCGCGGCAGCCAGCTTGCACAAAATGGCGATGCTGGGGTTGGCTGCGCCCTTTTCGATCTCCACCAGCATGCCTTTGCTGACGCTGGCACGCCGCGAGAGCTCATCCAGCGACAGTTTTTTCTCTTTACGCCAGTTGCGTATGCGGTTCGCTACGGCCAGGCTTACCTGGGCGATATCGGCACCCTGTTCAGTCATTATATTGACTTTTTCAGTCATTGGTCACTACCATGGTATAAAACAGTCAATACAGGATTATTTATGTCTCTCGTTACGCCGTCAATAGACCCGCGCCTTGCCGCAATTGCCCCGGGCTTTCGGGCGCTGAGCATTCTGGTGGAAGCTGCGCCGGTTACCCACCCGGAAGTCGCTCCGGCCGTGCTCACGCAAGCCTGCCAGCAGATGCTTAATGATGATGTGCCGTGGGCTGACGCGCACCTTTCCGGCTGGGATGAAGTATTTAAGGCCTTCGGCGCAAAACCGAAACGTACGCCCTGCTCGGCATCCGCCTTACGTAAGCGGGTCTTAAAAGACGGCTCGCTGCCACCGCTCGATCCGGTGGTGGATATCTACAACGCGGTGAGCATTCGCTACGCCATCCCGGTTGGTGGAGAAAATCTTGCGACTTATTCAGGCGCGCCGCGCCTGACGCTGGCGGACGGCAGCGAGCCGTTTGATACCTTCAAAGAGGGGCAGCCGGTGGTGGAATACCCGGAGCCGGGCGAGGTTATCTGGCGCGACGACCTCGGTGTTACTTGCCGTCGCTGGAACTGGCGCCAGGGTATACGGACGCGTCTTGACAGTCAGGCGCAAATCATGTGGTTTATTCTGGAAAGTCTGCCGTCAATGCCGCTTACGGCACTGGAAGAAGCCGGAGCGGATCTGATTGATAACCTGCAACGTCTGATGCCGGGTGCAGTGGTGCACAGGCAGTTACTGACCCTGTAAGAGGATAAAAAATGTTTAGTGGAATCAGCGCATTTCCGTTAACGCCCCTGAAAAACGGCACGTTTGATGAGCAGGCCTTTACGCATCTGCTCTCTCCCGTGGTTGAGGCAGGCGTCGATTCACTGGGCATTCTTGGCTCGACCGGGAGCTATGCCTATCTGACCGTTGAAGAGCGTGCCCGGGTGACACGCTGTGCGGTGGAACATGCCGGTAACATACCGGTTATCGTCAGCATCGGCGCAATGCGGCTGGACGATATTCTGCGTCTGGCTGACGACGCGCAAACGGCCGGAGTCTCCGGCGTGCTGATGGCACCCGTGTCGTACCAGCGATTAACGGATGAGGAAGTATTTAAGCTCTATGAAACGGTGACCCGCCAGCTCTCCGTACCGCTGTGCATTTACGATAACCCTGCCACGACCGGTTTTGCGTTTAGCGATGAATTGCTGTTTGCCGTCGCGTCTCTGCCAAATGTGGGCTCCATCAAGCTTGGCCGCGTGCCGGAGGATCTGTCGCAGGTACGTGCCCGGCTTCCTGATACGGTCACACTGGGTATCGCCGGTGACTGGCGGGCAGCCTCAGCCTTGCAGGCCGGGTTTGACGTCTGGTATTCGGTTCTCGCGGGGTTGTTCCCAAAAGCGGCGCTGGCGATAGCGCGTTCGGGGAAAAGTACAGAGTCAGAACGGTTAGAGCCGCTATGGGATCTGTTCCGTCGTTACGGTAGCGTAAGGGTCATCGCGGCAGCGGCGGAAATGAGGGGAAAAGTGGCAACACCCGGCTTGCCGTTCCCGTTGCAGGCAATTCAGGGAGAGCCGCGCGAGGCGCTTTCAGCGATCCTTGCGAAATTGGAACTGGCCTGAAAAACGCCGGGTGGCGCTGCGCTTACCCGGCCACACCGCATCATTCATAAAGTAATCATTCTCAGGAATGGTTGAGAAAGCAACGTCCCCGCCCTCGCAGTTTGTCCCTCTGTCTACGTGTAATTAACCCGGTAAAAATACGTCTTCTCGACTCTTAATAGAAATCAGAAGATTGAATAATAGTAGCGCTAAAATTATAATGCTTAGATTCATTTGCGAGGACGTTTAAGCTATGCAGTACCTACTTGACGGGATAGTGCATTATAATGATGAATCGCGCATTTTAACCGATAATAAACGCAAAGTTGAGCTTTCACTGGCGACGTCGCGATTATTAAATGCACTTATTGACGCCAATAATTCTCAGGTCAGCCGTACTGAACTCCTTGAAAAAGTCTGGGAAGAACATGGTCTGGTTGCTTCTGATAACAACCTGAACCGAAACATATCCCTGTTGCGAAAAGCATTTCTTGAATTCTCGCTTGAAGACAAAATCGAAACAATACCAAAGCAAGGATTTGTACTGCACTGCCAGTGTACTCGTGTTAGTACTACACGTAATAGCACGTACGAAAAATTTAAAAAAATCTGTTCCTCGCACAAAGGTTTTTATATTAGCACAATAATATTAACCGTTTTAATGGTGAGCACCATCACTGCCTTTTATTTGTACCATTTAAACGATAGCTCTATGCATAAATATAAGTCAGTCGGATTATGCGATGTCTATACTGACGAAAATGGCGTCAAACAAGAGAATATTGACTCATTTTTTAATACAAATTTAGGGCAAAGAATCGCATTAAAATGCCAGCAATATCCCAAAAATATCTATTTTGATGACAACAGAGCGCCTTTAAAAAGCAAGGTGTACTCAACTCACATTGCCCTGTGTGGCAAACAAAATACAGGGAAAGGACATGAATGCGAAAACTTCGTCAATATTAACAACAATTAATATTGTTTTATGCCTGTTGATGCTTCCCTTGCTTGCAATGGGAATATACAAGCTTGTTGGTGTTTATGATTACCTACCGATGAACTGTATGTCGACGGTACATATCAACTATGAAGATTCAAAAAATGTCCAGCAAGGGATTAATGGAAATATCAAAATTGTTTTCCATATTACCAACGATGGTCTCGTCACGGTCAGCGAATACGGCACGTTGAACTATTATGGTAAAGAGTACCTTGTCGATCGTACAGGAAACATGACCATCGACACAGACGTGCAAAACGGATTCCATAAAGTTACGAAAGGTAAATTTCTTGCTAATCCGCAGGATAATGCACCTTCTTTGCTGATTGAAAAACTCACCACCAGCCAACCTGTCCTGCACTATAAGATCCAGAAGCTTGACCCCAAAACCTGGAGAATAAGCGATTTGCAGCGTGCCATATTTATTTGCCGAAAATGAGTTTATTGACGCAAGCACATGGCTCATTGTGCTAATGTTATGAATGCAAGACAGATGTATAGATTGTTAAATCAAGAAATAAAATTCGCACTTAACTCTTAACAAAAACCCAACCAGAAAGCAATTGGAGCAACCATACGTTCATCTAAACAAACACCCTGCCTGCCAAAAAAAGCAGAACAAAAACCTTATTAAAGGTGATTCTTCTTGATTAAATTCTACTTCCTCTGCTTTTCTCATACTCTTCCCTTCACTTCTTTTATTCTGCATTTTTTTATTTTGTATTTCTAATATCCTTCATAAAAGAATTGTTTGAATTTATTTCGAAAGTATTATTTAGCCAACTTTTTGGTGACGATGCTTTTATCTTAAAGCATAGAAATCCATTTCATAAAATGTCATTAACCCTAACAGGCGAAGCAACAAAGTGAGAGGAAGATATGCGCGTGTTAATATTAGACCCTAACATTATAAATCAGCATTATTTGAAAACCCAAATTGAAGAAGCAGGTATTTTAACTGATGTATCTTCGAGTATTGAGGAAGTGGAAATGTTTATGTTTTCAAATAAAGCTGAACTCCTGATTATGGCATCTGAAACGCTTTCCACTGCTGAGTTACAGGCGATTCGTAAGTGGCGACGCGAAGGGCGCACTATCCGCATCATGATCCTTAACAGCAGCAACAATATTGAACATAAGGTGAAAGCGTTTGAAAGCGGCGCTGACGATTATGTTGTCAAGTCTAGTCATATTGAAGAGATTATCATCAGAATTTGGGTTTTAGTACGCCGGAATTATCTCACCCCTTCCAGCCGTATTACTGCAGGTAATTTAGAGCTCGATTTAAACAGTAAAGTACTCTTCATCAACAAGCAAAAAATTCGACTGACCCGTTTTGAATTTGAAATTATGAAGCTACTGGTGAAGAACAAAGGCAAGGCGCTGAGCAAACGTAAAATCATGAAACATCTCTACCACGACTGGATGGGTAAAGAAAACAATACCGTCGAGGTGCTTATTGGTCGTCTGAGAAAGAAACTGGCGCCCTACAACAGCGGGAAAATCAAAAATCAAAGAGAAGAGGGTTATTATTACGATCTAAACGGTGCGATCTGAGTTACAGCCAGCCCCTGTGCAGCCTTGATGGCATAAAAATTAACTTCATTTAAGTACGGTATATTTAACGCTTTTAAACTCACACTTCATCAATCACAGCTTCATTGTTAAGACAATTATATGAACAAATCTACGACCAATACGCTATCGCTTTGGTCTTTAACGACGCTTGTCGTCGGAGCGATGATCGGAGCGGGTATATTTTCATTACCTGCTGCATTCGGACGAGCAACCGGTGGGCTTGGTGCAATTATTGCCTGGGTGATTGCCGGTGGCGGTATGCTGATGCTGGCATTTGTATTCCAGAACCTTGCGCAAAGAAAGCCTGAACTCAATGCGGGCGTCTTTAGCTACGCCAAAGCCGGTTTCGGCGAATATCCGGGCTTCATTTCGGCACTTGGTTTTTGGGCGGGTACATGTATCGGCAACGTATCCTATTTTATTTTAATTAAATCAACATTAGGCGCTTTTTTCCCTGCATTTGGCGAAGGTAATACGCTGCTGGCAATCGCTGTCTCATCAGTTGTTTTATGGTCTTTTCATCTCCTGGTATTGCGGGGTATTAAAGAAGCGGCCTTTATCAATACCCTGGCCACCTGTGCCAAGATCATCCCTATTTTTGTATTTATCGTCATTCTGATAATGGCATTCAAAAAAGAGATGTTTATGCTTAATTTCTGGGGCGGGGCCGCCGGAGAACCTCCTCTCTTCAGATCAATCTTTTCCCAGGTCAGAAGCACCATGTTGGTGACCGTATTCGTATTCCTTGGAATCGAAGGGGCAAGTATCTACTCGCGTTATGCAACTAACCGGAAAGACGTTGGCCTGGCGACCGTATTCGGCTTCATCGGGGTGCTGTGCTTACTGATGTTAGTCACCATGCTTTCTTATGGCGTTATGCCCCAGGCCGAGCTGGGAGCCTTACGGCAACCCTCAATGGCCGGTGTTCTCGAAAGCATAGTGGGACGCTGGGGCATGATTTTCATCAGCGTGGGGTTAATTATCTCTGTCCTCGGAGCCTATCTTTCCTGGTCATTGCTCGCTGCGGAGGTTATTTATTCCGCGGCGTTGAAAAAGAGCATGCCTGCCGTTTTTGCACGCGAGAATCGCTGGCGGGTTCCCTCTTCAGCCGTATGGTTGACGAATATCGCGATACAGCTGTTCTTAATTATCACTTTTTTCAGCGATTACGCATTCCTGTTAGCCCTTGAGCTAACCAGCGCGATGACGCTTATCCCTTATCTTCTGGTTGCTGCATATAGCCTGAAGCTGGTTATTACACGAGAAACCTACGAACAGTGCACAAAGGGATATTATAAAGACCTGGTGATCTCTGTCATTGCCACTGCCTATGCCTCGTTGATGATTTATGCCGGCGGATTAACGTATGTGCTGCTGTCCGCCGTTATTTATGCGCCTGGCACACTGCTTTATTACATTGCTAAGCGTGAGCAAAACAAAAAAATATTCTCTGGTACGGAACGAATATTATTTACCGCCATCGTGCTCGCGGCTTTGGCCTGTATTTATGGAATTATAAACGGAAATATTACCATTTAATTACTCTCTTAAGGAGACACTATGCAAGATATACCACTGGGTGTTCACTCCGAGGTCGGCCAGTTACGCAAAGTGATGGTGTGCGCCCCTGGGTTAGCACATAGCCGTCTTACGCCGGGCAATTGCGACCGACTGTTATTTGATGATGTCATGTGGGTAGAGCGTGCCCGTCAGGATCATCTCGATTTTATTAACAAAATGCGCGGATGCGGTGTTGACGTTGTTGAGATGCATGATCTGCTCTCCGAAACGCTGGCTAACCGTCAGGCACGCAACTGGCTCATCGAACAGCAGATTACTGCTGATGAAATCCCGTTGGGTTTGCTTAATGAAACACGCTCGTTCCTGGATTCGTTACCCGCAGATCGGCTGGCTGAGTTTATGATCGGCGGGCTTTCAACCTATGATTTGCTGAACAGACACAGGGGCGATAAAGAAGAACTTGAACTCGTCGGAAGAGCGACAGGGCTGCGTGAATATTTGCTCCCGCCGTTGCCGAATACGCTTTATACACGAGATACCACCAGCTGGATTTATAACGGGGTTACGCTTAATCCCCTTTACTGGCAGGCTCGCCGTGAAGAAACGTTACTGACCACTGCTATCTATAAGTTCCATCCGGACTTCACCCGTCAGACGATCACTACATGGTGGGGAGATCCAACGCGTTATCACGGATCCGCCACCCTTGAAGGCGGCGATGTTATGCCTATTGGCAACAAGACCGTTTTAATCGGTATGAGCGAACGAACGTCCTATCAGGCCATTGCCCAGCTTGCATCTGCCCTGTTTTCGAACCCGCTTAGCCATGTCGAGCGCGTCATTATTGCCGCGATGCCGAAGCTCAGAGCGGCGATGCACCTGGATACCGTATTCACCTTTTGTGACAGAGATTTAGTGACGCTTTATCCCGCCATTGTTGATCAAATCGAAGTCTTTTCACTGATTAAGGACGACTCCCCAGGCGGAATGCGTCTGGAGCATTATTCAGAGCCGTTAACAGAGGTGGTAGCCAGGGCACTCAATTTACAATCGCTCAGGGTCGTTGAAACCGAAGGCAATGTTTACGACACCGAGCGTCAGCAATGGGATAGCGGAAATAACGTGGTCACCATGTCTCCAGGTGTCGTTATCGCCTATGACCGCAATACCAAAACAAACGACCGTTTGCGTAAAGAAGGCGTTGAGGTCATTGAAATTGTTGGGAGTGAATTAGGGCGTGGACGCGGTGGCGGCCACTGTATGACATGTCCATTAATTCGTGATGCCGTTGATTACTCATAAGGAAGAGAGATGTTTACACGTTCTGTTTTAATTTTGGCCGGTTTGCTGGCATTGGCTGGCTGTACTGAAAAACCCGTTGGTTCTGCCCACCATGCAAGTGCTGCGCTTTCCGGTCAGGTGATGGCACTGTCGCACGGCACAATCACAGGGGTGAGATACATAACAATCCAAAACGACACCGGAAGCAGCGCTGCCGGTACAGTCGGGGGCGCGTTGATTGGCGGTGCTGCCGGTAATGCTATTGGTGGCGGAAGCGGCCGTCTGCTGGCGACGGCTGGCGGTACCGTTGCTGGCGCGATGGCAGGACAGTCGATACAACGAGGAATGGCGCGACAAAATGCGGCTGAACTCTTTATTCGTCCTGATAACGGGCAAGAGTTCGTCACCGTGCAGCCTGCCCGTGAAGGTGAATTTTTCGTAGGGCAACGTGTAAATATTACCTCGCATCGCGGTCAGGTAACGATCTCTCCAGCTCAATAACGCGCTTAATCATATCTGCCACAACAGGATGATTGTCCTTTTCATTAAGGATGAAAATTTTTTGTGGCAGGTTTTTATCTTTTATTCATTCCATGTGACCATTTATATCCTTAAGAGGGCATCATTGTGACGACTCATCTATTACAATTTTGGAATATGGCAGCCACCCTGTTTTCTATATTCTTTTTAATTGCGTATCTGTTTGTTATTTTCCAGATCGTTACTGATTTATTCCGTGACAATACACTCAACGGCTTCTTTAAATCGCTCTGGATAATGCTGTTACTTTTCATCCCGCTGATCACCTCTATTTTTTATCTCATTCTGAGAGGTAAGGGAATGGCCAAAAGACAACGTGCTTACAGACTGGATGCGAATGCCGCAGCACAATATAGTCTTTGTAAATCCCCAGCGGAGCAAATATCAGACGCCAAAAAACTATTAGACCAGGACGTTATTAGCCAGGAGGAGTTCGAACTCCTTAAAAAGAAAGCCATAAATTAAATCACAATGACTAAGGATGGCGTAATATCCAACCTTAGTCATTTCGTTTTAGAAAATCAGTCATCTCTGGCGCTATTAACAATTCGTCTCATGTTTTGTTAATGCGCTGGCCTATTTATTATTTTTTAACTACTTTTATCCACTGGAGTGTTCGCAATGAAAAGCACTACCCCCTGGCAGCCCTGTAAGGAAAAAATCGACTTTATCGGCGGCTTTTATCATTTATTTTTGTTGATTTGCTCTGTTTTACTCTGGAGCGGGTTACTTCTTTTTGCTACACGTGCCTATGGCCAGACTCATGCTGATGAAAATGCAGCAAGCTGGGGCAGCAGGATTGTTTCCGATATTACGCAAACCTGGACAGATTATGATAGCCACGATATTTATCTTCCTTTTATCAGCTGGCATAACCGGTTCATGTACGATAAAGAAAAGACCGATCGCTATAATGAAATGCCCTGGGGTGCCGGAGTGGGGGTTTCTCGTCATCACAGCAATGGCAACTGGAGTGCACTGTATGGAATGGTGTTTAAAGACTCACATAATGAGTGGCAACCGGTCACCGGCTATGCATGGGAGAAAGGATGGCATCCAGACCAACAAAAAGATTTCAGGTTGGGATTAGGGGTGACCGCCGGGATAACGGCGCGTAAAGATATGGGCAACTACATTCCCTTACCGATTATATTCCCACTTTTTTCAGCGAGTTATAAAAATGTGAACATCCAGTTCACCTATATTCCTGGCACCTATAATAACGGAAACGTACTCTTCGGGTGGTTACGTTACAACCTGTAGCAGGGCTCAGCCCTGCATTACACTCTCGGTCTTTTTACTATCAGCGCAGGAAAGGAAATGTTTTAAGAGAAGAAGGAAGAAGAGTCTCTGGATAAAAAGGAGGGTAAAGAAAAATGACTGGATTATATGCAACGACTCACCGCGAGCGTAGGGCTCGCGGTGAGTGTTTGTTTAGAATTGAAGTGCGGCGCCCAGGTAAGCACCATCAAGCAGCGTATGATTAGGCGTACCGGATTTACCATGAACGCTAATATGACGGTAACCCGCTTTGAGTTTCACCTCATCTCGTACCTGCCAGGCCAACCCTGCATCAACTTCAACATAATTTTCGACGGCATTGTTCAGGCCACGTGGCGCGGTATAACCTTCACCATAGGCATACACCTCATCGCTAAAATGGACACGAACCCCGCCACCAATCGGTGCCGCAAATCCATTATCACCTTTCTTAGGCGCCATATAGATGGCCTTGGCACCTGCGTAAAGATCGGCTTTACCCAGAGACACCTGATAACCCAGGCCGACACCGCCAGAATTACGGCCATCATTATAATTGTTAGCCCAGTTTGCAGTATAAAAAATACCGGTCGGCTCTGGCGCAATTAGTGCATTTAACTCCGTATGTTGTGTACCTAACTGAGCGCCAATTTCAGCGGCGTTAGCACCAACAGAAAGAGTTGAAAGAATTGCCACTACTGTGAGTGTTTTTTTAAACATTTGTTATCACCTAATCTACATTAAAAAAAAGAAGTCAGAACCTTAAACAAGCTCTGTCTGGTGGCTTATTTTAGGGGGCGATGTTATATGAAGTTCAAACAAACAAGAGATCCTCACTCACCATACTCTCATTCATTAATCAGCGAGGTGGCAGCTGCGCACGCTATAAAATGACGTGTGTTTAAGTTCCATCTATCTTTTCGCACTAGAATGCCTTTTTATTTTCACCGAAACCAGTGAGGAAACCATGTTCCCGGAAGAAAATATCAGACGTCCCAGAAAACCAAACTTTATCCGTTATCTTTTTCTGTTCAACCTTTTATTGCTGCCCCTTTTCATGATTGTGGCACGCCTGGTCTGGGGACAGGATTTCTTTTCTGTTTCTCCCAATGGCGCTTTGTTCTGGCCGGGTGCTGTCTCGCACGTTTTGTTGCTGGGCGGGGTTTGGTTGTTTTTAGATGTTCTGTTTATGATTTGGTTTTACCTTACCAACAAAAAAAACTGAGGAGCAACGCTTATGCTGCTATTTATTTCATGGCTATTTGCATTAGTTGGCAGTGAATTACTGCTGTTACAGATCAATTCAGTAAGCATTATCATGCCTCTCTTATATTTATCTATGGGGATAATGTATTTATTTCAAAAGAATAAAATAAGGAATATGTTATGGCTGGATGCAAACTTAAAAAAAACACGCATCCTCAACCTCAAGGTTCTGTTTGTGGCAGCGCTTAGTATTATGTTATCTATCGTCGCGCATATCAATTTCGCCATTAACTCCTTGCTGATCATGCAATGGTTAAAAGCATAGTTTATGCGATGTCCATATCTTTATTCTGTGCCCCCATCATCAACCACGCTGCGCTTTAAAACCTAAATACAGCAGATATCAGGTTGAATATCTATGTTTAGAGGATTTATGCGCAAGAAAAGTATTAGAGTGTTGAAGCGTTGTATTTTTATCCTTTTGGGCTTCACGCTTTGTGCAATGACAGGCTTGTTTTATTGGGTACAGCGTAGCGGCGAACTCCAGCCCTGGCATACTTTTGTCCCTAATGAATTACGCGAACACGAGATCGATCGGGCCGACTGGGATGACTATATCAATGCTGAAAACGCCCTCTTCATGGAGGTGCATAACAATGTCGTTATGAAGCAAACCGATCAGGATACAACGAGTTTAAATCGTTATAACCCGTCAAGCCCGGTATTTCCGGACACCCTTCCCACAGACTGGAATCGATCCTACATCATGCGCCCACAGGCGGAACCGAGAGGGGCTGTCGTGTTACTGCATGGACTTACGGACTCCCCTTACAGCCTGCAGCATATTGCCCGGCTCTATCAAAAAGAAGGGTTTGTCGCCATCGGGATCCGTCTACCTGCCCATGGAACCGTACCCGGGGCATTAACGGATGTAAAATGGCAGGACTGGCTGGCAGCAACGCGCCTTGCGGTGCGCGAGGCAACAAAAATGACCCATGCGGATGCGCCGCTGCATATTGTTGGTTTTTCCAATGGTGGGGCGCTGGCCATGAAATATGCCATCGATGCCCTTGATGATGAGAGCCTGAAGAAGCCACAACAAATTGTCCTGATTTCTCCCATGATAGGCATAAGCCGCTTTGCTCGGTTTTCGGGAATGGCCGAATGGACAGCCTTTCTCCCGGCCTTTTCTCGTGCGGCCTGGTTAGGTCTGGTACCAGAATTTAATCCTTTTAAATATAACTCTTTTCCCGTGAATGGTGCGCGGCAGGCTTATCTTCTGACTGAGACATTGAAACGGGATCTTACGCGGCGCAAGTCATCGGCTGGCTGGAAAGATCTTCCTCATGTGCTTACGTTTCAGTCCGTTCTTGATTCCACAGTCAGTACCCGGGCAGTGCTGGACGTGCTCCATCAAAATCTACCGGATAACGGTAGCGAGCTGGTGTTGTTTGATATTAATCGTGCGGTCAATTTTCGTGCACTGTTTCGCCACTCTTCGGATCGCGCGCTATCACACTTACTGGCAACACCACAGCGTACTTACACGACGACTATCGTCAAAAACGCCTCTTCAGAGAGTATGAACATGGTCGCTTCGACACACTTATCGCACTCAACAACAGCAGACGTGCAGCCCCTTAATGTGCGCTATCCGAGAGATGTTTTTTCACTCTCTCATGTCGCCCTCCCGTTTCCTGTCCATGACTCCTTATATGGAAGTGAACCCTATGAACCGAATCACTATGGTCTGAGTCTGGGTGTTTTACGCGTCAGAGGGGAGCGAGCGGTATTGCTGGCAGATATGGACTCCTTAATGCGTATCACCTCGAATCCGTTCTATCCCTATCTGATTGAAAGGATTGCTGGCGTCATAAGATAATGGAAGAGGCGTTTTTTAACGTCAGCTCATCGTTGGGGATAGATGAAATAAAAGACAACCGGCGCCAGAATATAACATCCGTTATTCTTCGCCTCTTTCACCACTATCCCCATTGAATCGCTGGCTGCCGGTTAATTTGTCACTCCGGCAGCAGCCCCACAAAACTGCGTTTTTTGCGCGGCTCCGACATCAGCTCCTCGAGCTTATCCACGCAGGCCAGGTAGTGGGGCGTTTTTTTATGCGCCAGCACCGCCTCTTCGTCTTTATAGGCCTCGTAGATAAAGAACCGGGTTTTCACCCGGGGGTCCTGCAACACGTCAAAACGCAGGTTTCCCGGCTCCTGAATCGCGCCCTCGTGGTTGGCGCGAAACACCTCCAGAAACTCGTCCACCCGCTCGGGTTTGATGTTGATCTCCACTAACGTCACGTTCATTTCGCTTCTCCCTGTTTCTCTTCCTGCCAGAACTGGAACGCCTCCCGGGCGCTCATGTTCTCGTGAACCACTTTCTTCACCGCCTTCAGCATGGCGAGCGGCGCGCTGGACTGGAAGATGTTGCGCCCCATGTCCACGCCGGAGGCTCCCTGGTCAATCGCGCGCCAGCACATCTCCAGTGCCTCGTGCTCCGGCAGCTTTTTCCCCCCGGCGATGACGATCGGCACCGGGCAGCTGGCGGTCACTTTTTCGAATCCTTCATCCACATAGTAGGTTTTGACAAACTGCGCCCCCATTTCGGCGGCAATACGGCTGGCGAGCGAGAAGTAACGCGCATCGCGCGCCATCTCCTTGCCGACGCCCGTCACCGCCAGCACGGGCATCCCGTAGCGTGCCCCCGCATCCACCAGCTTGATGATGTTATTGATCGACTGATGCTCGAATTCACTGCCAATGTACACCTGCGCCGCCACCGCACAGACGTTCAGGCGCAGCGCGTCTTCCATTGCCACTGCCACGCACTCGTTCGACAGCTCGCCCAGAATTGAGTTACCGCCGGAGGCGCGCAGGACCACCGGTTTATTGGTGGCGGCCGGTACGGTGCTGCGCAAAATACCGCGGGTACACATCAACACGTCGGTTTCGGCGAACAGCGGCGCGATAGAGAGATCGATACGCTCAAGACCGGTGGTCGGCCCCTGGAAGTAACCGTGGTCAAAGGCCAGCATCACCGTGCGGTTGCTTTTTGGGTTGAAGATGCGCGAAAGCCGGGACTGCATGCCCCAGTCCAGCGAGCCACAGCCCTTCAGGGTGAACGGTACATTTTGCTGCGGTGTACCGATGCCAAAATCCTTACCGTCTTTGATGTCGTCTAAATCAGCCATTTGCTCCCCCGTCAGAAATCGTATTTGTTGATGTTCTCTTTGGTGAACACCACGCGCTCTGGCAGCAGCACGATGCCGTTGCCTTTTGCTTCATACTGGTAGCCCTGGACGCTATTCGGCTCGACCTTCAGCGTACCGATATCTTTTACCTCCACGCTGTCGCCGACGTTAAGATCGCCTTTTTTCAACAAACGATCGGCGACATTGACCGCAATTTTGCCTTGTTGCACCACATCCCACAGGCCGAAGGCTTTAACCGTGCCGCGCTCGACGTACGGACGCATGACGTTAGGCGTACTGAATCCGACAATCGCCACCCCTTCCCGCTTCAGGTTTTCCGCCGCCTGCGCCGCGGCAGGCAGAGCGTTGGCATCCGGGGCGATGATCGCATCCAGATCCGGGTACGCTTTTAAGATCCCTTCGGCGGTTTGCAGGGATTTGGTGGCGTCGTTATAGCCAAACTGGGTGGTCACTATCTGCCACTGGGGATGATCTTTTTCGATTTTGGCCTTCGCCTCTTTCACCCACTGGTTCTGGTCGGTGACGGTCGGGCTGGAGTAGAAGAACGCCACTTTGGCATTCGGTTTTGTCACCTGCTTCCCGGCCATCTCCACCAGCAGGCCACCGAGCTGCTCCGGGGTACCCTGGTTGATGTAGATGCTGCGGCACTCCGGTTTGGTGTCGGAATCCCAGGTCAGCACTTTGACGCCGCGCTGCATGGCGCGCTTCAGCGCCGGGCAGAGGCCATCCGGCGACACGGCGGAGACGATAATGGCGTTATAGCCCTGGTTGACGAAATTATTGATGAGCTGCACCTGGCCGGAGACGCTCGGCTCGGTTGGGCCGTCGTAGGTGACGTCCACGCCGAGGTCTTTCCCCGCCTCTTTTGCGCCGTTGCCGCCGCTGGTGAAGAAGCCCACCCCCACCAGCTTCGGGATAAAGGCGATGCGGTCCGCCGCCTGCGCCGAGGCGAAGCTGAGGGCCATTGCCAGGACTATCAGTTTTGTTTTCATCTTACGCTCCGGATAGTTTTCTAAAGAGAGAACGCACCCATTCACGGTGCAGACTCAGCGAACGTCCCATCACCACCACAACCAACAGCGCCCCTGACAGCGCGTTCGACACCTGGTTGGGGATGCCGACCATCTGTAACCCCTGCTGCAGGTACCCCACCAGCAGCGCTGCCAGTGCCGTACCGATAACCGAACCTGACCCGCCATAAATATTCGCCCCGCCGAGTACGGCAGCGGTGAGGGCAGGCATCAGCAGATCGCGCCCCAGATCCGAGCGCGCGGAACCGAAATAGGAGACCATCACCAGGGCGGCAATGGCCGAGGCGACGCCCACCAGGCCATACAGCGCGTAGGGCATGCCGTTAACCGACAGCGCCGCATAGCGCGCGGCGCGCGGGTTCTGGCCGATTAAGAACAGATGCCGCCCAAAGCGTCCGCGGTGGGTAATCAGCCAGAAGAAGAGCGTAATGAGCGCAAACAGCACCAGCGGAATGGGCAGACCTGACACGGTCAGGTTAGCGAACGCGGTAAAGCTGTCCGGGAAGCCGCCGATGCCCTCATAGCCCGTCGCGCCCGCCATACCGGAGAGCAGCAACGCCCCGCCGCCGTAGAGGTAGAGCGTGCCGAGAGTGATAACTAAAGGGCTGATACCCGTGTAGTGGATCAGCGCCGCATTCACCAGCCCGCACAGCAGGCCCAGCAGCAGCGTCAGAGGAATGGCGACCGCCATCGGCCAGCCCGATTGCATCATCACTCCCAGCGCAATGGCGCACAGGCCAATGGTTGAACCGAGGGAGATATCGATCCCGCCGCTGATAATCACCAGCGTCAGCGGCAGCGCCACAATGCCGATGCAGATAAAATCGCTGGTGCTGAACAGCAGCATGTTGATGTCGAGCATCCGCGGGTTGATGGCGCCAAAGAGCAGGATCTCCAGCACCAGTAAGATCAGCAGCGCGCTTTCCCAGTTAAGCTTCATTTACGCCACCTCTTTTTTGCGTTTGGGAAATGGGGTGACGTGCTTTCCCCCTCTGTTACCCGGCTGGAAGCGACCGTATTTCAGCGCCCGCTGATGACGCGCCAGCGCCTGGCGCAGACGCCCGTCGAGCACCAGCACGCCCAGTAGCACCAGCCCGGCGATAAAGTCATTCCACCACGCCGGGAGCTTAAACAGCACCAGTACGGTGTCGATTTGCGTCAGGAAAAAGGCCCCAAGCAGTGCGCCAATCAGCGTGCCCGTCCCGCCCAGCAGCGAAATGCCGCCGAGCACGCAGGCGGCGATGGCTTTCATCTCCAGCCCGCTCCCGGTCTGGTTTGGCACAAAGCCAATCTGCGCGGCAAAGACAATCCCGGCGCAGGCCGCCAGCATGCCGTTGAGAGTAAAGGCGATCATCCGCGTGCGGTTGACCGCCACGCCCAGCTGGCGCGCGGCGGCAAGGTTATCGCCCACGGCATAGAAATCGCGTCCAAACGCGGTACGCGAGAGCGTCCACGCGCCGATGGCGGCCAAAAACAGCACCACCATGCCGAGCGGCGAAATGCCCACGGCTACGGGTTCAGAAAGGGATTTCAGCCCCGGCGGTAACCCTTCAATCCACTTTCCACCGGTCCAGAGCAGCATTGCCCCGCGATACAGCCCCAGCGTGCCGAGGGTGGCGACAATCGCCGGGATGCGCAGCGCCACCACCAGCAACCCGTTGAACGCTCCTGCCAGCGCGCCGACAGACAGCGCGAACAGCATCGACACCGGCAGGCTGTAGCCATTGTTCAGCGCCACGCCGACGGCGATGGCGGAGAGCCCCACGGTGGAGCCCACGGAGACGTCAATATTGCGGGTCAGCATCACCAGCGCGGCGCCAAGCGCCAGCAGGATCAGAATTTGCGCGCTGGCGAAGATCATCCCCAGCGTCTGAAGGCTCAGGTACGCCGGATTAAGCGCCACCAGCACGGCAAACAGCGCCAGAATGGCGAGAAACGCGCTCAGCTCGCGGTTTTTCAGTAACGTCTTCATGATTGTCCTCCGAACGCCAGCGCAATCATCCGATCGAGGCTGACGGCATGGCGCGGCAACTCGCCGCTAAGCACGCCCTGGTGCATGACCAGCACGCGATCGGCAAGGCCAGGGAACTCATCGAGATCGCTTGAGATCATCAGCACAGCCACGTTCTGCGCGGCCACGCTTTTGATGAGCTGGTAGATATCGGCACGTGCCGACACGTCCACGCCGCGCGTCGGTTCATCGACGATCAGCAGTAACGGGTTGGCTTCCAGACAGCGGGCCAGCAGCACTTTCTGCTGATTCCCGCCGGAGAGGGTGCGCACGGTTTGATCCGCATGGTTGAGTTTGATCCCCAGCGCGCGGTGGTAACGCTCCACCACTGCGGACTCCCGCTTGCGCTGCTGCCAGAGAGACGGCTCGTTCAGCGCCACGGTGTTCCAGCGGATGGGTGCATCCAGGAACAGGCCGGACACCTGCCTGTCTTCCGGCAGATAAACCAGGCCTTTGTCCAGCCGGGCGCCCACGCTCTCGTGAGTGATCTCCTGATTCTCCAGCCAGACCCGTCCGCCACGCACCGGACGCAGGCCGTAGAGCGTCTCGGCAAATTCGGTGCGCCCGGATCCGACCAGCCCGGCCAGACCGACGATCTCGCCTGCGTAGATCTCAAGCGAGAGATCGATAAACCCCTCCCCGGTAAGATCGTCCACGCGCAATACCGGAAAATCCTGCGGCTGGGTGCGACGGTTTCCCGGCAACGCCAGCCACAGTTTTTGCGCATCGCTTAAGCCTTTCTCCCGGCTCACCGGCGTCATGGCGGCAATCAGCGCGTTATCGTCGAACTGCGCGGTTTCCCCGCTGAGCACTACGGCACCGTCGCGCATCACCGAGACGTGGCTTGCCAGCTGGCGGATCTCCGGCAATTTATGCGAGATAAAGACGATGCCGACGCCCAGATCCTGCAGGGCGCGGATCTGGCGAAACAGACGTTCGGTTTCACCCGGCGTGAGGGAGGCCGTGGGCTCGTCGAGGATCAGGATCGTGGCGTTACGCATCAGACCGCGCAGGATCTCCACCATCTGCTGATCCGCCACTTCCAGCGTGCTGGCGGTGGCGTCGAGATTTAGCTGGCACTGCAGCTGCTGCAGCTTCTCCGTCAGCCGATTCTCTCTTTCCCGTTCACGCGGCAGGCGGAAAAGGATGTTTTCCCGCACCGTCAGATTGGGGAACAGGAGCGGTTCCTGGGGCACCAGATAGATACCTAACTTATGGGCCTGCACGGGCGTGAGCCGCGCATATGAATGACCTGCTACGGAAAGTTCACCGCTGTCCGGCGTCTCCACCCCGGCGATGATCTTCATCAGCGTCGATTTACCCGCGCCGTTCCCGCCCATCAGCGCATGCACCTGGCCCGCAAGCAGCGTGAAATCAATGCCTTTCAAAACCGGCACCCCGGAAAACTGCTTGCAGATGGCTCGTGCTTCGATAAGTGGGGTCATCATCGCTCCGCTATTGAACAAATGATTTTTAGATTTAATAATGTTCAAAAGCGTAGACGGTGAACTATATTTACAACCGTGCAGGGATCACAGTTTTATCGATTAAGATCCATCTGAGAAAGAAACTATCTAAATGATCCGTTTTGCCGCGTGGCTCACACTTTCGACCTGCGCCGTCACGAACATATGATCTAAATTTTTATAAGAGTTCAATTATGAGCGATAAACGCACTGCGGAAGAAGGTCGGTTTGCCGGGCTGGCACTGGCGGAAGAGGAGCTGGTTGCCCGCGTGGCCTGGTGTTACTACCACGACGGATTGACGCAAAACGACATTGGCGAACGGCTCGGCCTGCCGCGCCTGAAGATCTCTCGCCTGCTGGAGAAAGGTCGCCAGTCCGGGGTGATCCGCGTGCAGATCAACTCCCGCTATGAGGGCTGTCTGGCACTGGAAACCGAACTGCAGCAGCGCTTTGGTCTAAAGCTGGTGCGCGTGCTGCCAGCACTGAATACCCCGCCAATGAACGTGCGGTTAGGCATTGGTGCCGCGCAGTCGTTAATGGGCGTGCTGGAACCCGGCCAACTGTTAGCGGTGGGATTTGGTGAAACCACCATGAGCAGCCTGCAACATCTGAGCGGCTTTATCAGCTCGCAGCAGATCCGCCTGGTGACCCTTTCCGGCGGCGTGGGGCCCTATATGACCGGTATCGGCCAGCTGGACGCGGCATGCAGCGTCAGCATGATCCCCGCCCCGCTTCGCGTCTCCTCCGCCGAGGTGGCCGGGATCTTAAAACGTGAAACCAGCGTGCGGGACGTGATCCTCGCCGCAACGGCGGCCGACGTGGCGGTGGTCGGGATTGGGTCCGTGAACCAGCGTCGTGATGCAACGATATTGCGCTCAGGCTACATCAGCGAAGGTGAACAGCTGATGTATGCCCGTAAAGGGGCGGTCGGCGACATTCTCGGTTATTTCCTCACTGCCGAAGGAGAGTGCGTTGAGGAGCTGGAGATCCACAAAGAACTGCTGGGCGTCACGCTTGATGAACTGGCGCAGTTGCCTACCATCGTCGGCGTGGCTGGCGGTGTTGAGAAAGCCGATGCGATTTACGCCGCACTGAAAGGTCGCCGTATCAATGGCCTGGTGACGGAAGAGACAACAGCCCGCGCGGTGCTGGCCCTGACGTAACGGGGTAAGCCCTGCGCTAACAACGAGGCAAACTCATGAGTTACCTTTTAGCGTTAGATGCAGGGACAGGCAGCGTGCGTGCCGTTATTTTCGATCTGCAGGGCAATCAGGTTGCCGTGGGTCAGGCCGAGTGGCAGCACCTGAGCGTGGAAAATGTGCCGGGCTCGATGGAGTTCGACCTCAATACCAACTGGCGGCTCACCTGCCAGTGCATCCACCAGGCGCTGGATCGCGCGCACCTGAGCGCGGCGGATATCCAGTCCGTCGCCTGCTGCTCCATGCGCGAAGGGATCGTGCTGTATGACCGCAACGGTGAGGCCATCTGGGCCTGCGCCAACGTCGACGCCCGCGCCAGCCGCGAGGTGGCCGAACTCAAAGAGATCCACGACAACCAGTTTGAATCCGAAGTGTACGACGTTTCCGGCCAGA
This sequence comes from Enterobacter sp. SENG-6, assembly GCF_001605945.1. Classification (NCBI taxonomy): domain Bacteria; kingdom Pseudomonadati; phylum Pseudomonadota; class Gammaproteobacteria; order Enterobacterales; family Enterobacteriaceae; genus Enterobacter; species Enterobacter sp. SENG-6. Next base: position 178,215 of record NZ_LOMM01000076.1, on the reverse strand, counting down.
CCCTGGCCCTGAGCGCCATGCCGCGTCTGCTGTGGCTGGCGCACCATCGCCCGGATATCTATCGCAAGGCTGCCACTATTACCATGATCAGCGACTGGCTGGCGGCGAAGCTCTCCGGCGAGCTGGCGGTCGATCCATCAAATGCGGGCACTACGGGGATGCTGGATCTCTTCTCCCGCGACTGGCGGCCAGCGCTGCTGGATATGGCCGGGCTGCGCGCCGATATCCTCTCTCCGGTGAAAGAGACCGGCACCGTGCTGGGCGCTATCACTAAAGAGGCCGCGCAGCAGAGCGGCCTGCGTGAAGGCACCCCTGTGGTGATGGGCGGAGGCGACGTGCAGCTGGGCTGTCTGGGGCTGGGCGTGGTCCGCGCCGGGCAAACGGCGGTGCTGGGTGGTACCTTCTGGCAGCAGGTGGTCAATCTGCCGCAGGTGCGCACCGATCCTGAGATGAATATTCGCGTAAACCCACACGTCATCCCCGGTATGGCGCAGGCGGAGTCGATCAGCTTCTTCACCGGCCTGACCATGCGCTGGTTCCGCGACGCCTTCTGCGCGGAAGAGAAGCTGATCGCCGAACGTATGGGGATGGACACCTATTCCCTGCTCGAAGAGATGGCGAGCCGGGTGCCCGCGGGTTCGCATGGCGTGATGCCCATCTTCTCCGACGCGATGCATTTTAAGCAGTGGTACCACGCCGCCCCGTCGTTTATTAACCTCTCCATCGACCCGGAAAAGTGCAACAAAGCGACGCTGTTCCGCGCGCTGGAAGAGAACGCGGCGATTGTCTCGGCCTGCAACCTGGCGCAAATCTCACGTTTCTCCGGCGTTAAATTCGAGAGCCTGGTGTTTGCCGGAGGCGGTTCGAAGGGGGCGCTATGGAGCCAGATTTTAAGTGACGTCACCGGTTTGCCGGTGCGCGTACCGGAAGTGAAAGAGGCCACGGCGCTGGGTTGCGCCATTGCCGCCGGAGCCGGGGCCGGACTGTTTGCGGATATGGCCACCACCGGCGAGCGGCTGGTGAAATGGAGCCGCGAGTTTACCCCGAACCCGCAGCACCGGGCGCTGTACGATGGCATGATGCAGAAGTGGCAGGCGGTGTACGCCGACCAGCTCGGTCTGGTGGACAGCGGGCTGACGACCTCGATGTGGCAGGCACCGGGGCTGGTGCGAGCATCCCCCTCACCCCGGCCCTCTCCCTAAGGGAGAGGGAGATTGAGTCCCCTCTCCCTGTGGGAGAGGGTTAGGGTGAGGGCATTATTTGAATCCCATCACAATCACTGCATTCCCCTTTTCCCTTTTACTTCGTGCTGGCTAAATTAGTAACTCATCCGACCACATAACAATAATTTTACACTGGAAGAGACTATGAGCCGCTACCCGTCGCTATTCGCCCCCCTCGATCTGGGGTTCACAACGCTCAAAAACCGCGTGTTGATGGGCTCAATGCATACCGGGCTGGAGGAGCATCCGGACGGGGCCGAGCGTCTGGCGGCCTTTTATGCCGAACGCGCGCGCCACGGTGTGGCGCTGATCGTCACCGGGGGGGTGGCTCCCGCGCCATCAGGCGTGGGGATGGAAGGCGGAGCGGTGCTTAACGATGCGTCACAGCTGCCGCACCATCGTATTGTGACCGATGCCGTTCACAAAGAAGGCGGTAAAATCGCCCTGCAGATCCTGCATACCGGGCGTTATAGCTATCAGCCCAATCTGGTGGCACCGTCGGCCATTCAGGCACCGATTAACCGCTTCAAGCCGCATGCCCTCAGCCACGATGAAGTGCTGGCGCTGATTGACGACTTCGCCCGCTGTGCGGCGCTGGCGCGTGAAGCGGGCTATGACGGCGTCGAGGTGATGGGTTCCGAGGGCTATCTGATTAACGAATTCCTCGCCGCCCGCACTAACCAGCGTGACGACGAATGGGGTGGCGATTATGCGCGACGCATGCGCTTTGCCGTCGAAGTGGTACGCGCCGTGCGCGAACGTGCGGGCGCTGACTTTATTATCATCTTCCGCCTGTCGATGCTGGATCTGGTGGAAGGCGGCGGGACGTTTGACGAGACCGTCCAGCTGGCGCAGGCGATTGAAGCCGCCGGTGCCACCCTCATCAATACCGGGATTGGCTGGCACGAGGCGCGTATCCCGACTATCGCCACGCCGGTACCGCGCGCGGCATTCACCTGGGTTACGCGCAAGCTGAAAGGCAAAGTGTCTGTTCCGCTGGTGACCACTAACCGTATTAACGATCCGCAGGTGGCGGATGATGTCATCTCACGCGGCGATGCCGATATGGTGTCGATGGCGCGTCCGTTCCTGGCAGATGCAGAACTGCTTTCCAAAGCGCAAAGCGGGCGTGCGGATGAGATCAACACCTGCATCGGCTGTAATCAGGCCTGTCTGGATCAGATCTTCGTCGGGAAAGTGACCTCCTGCCTGGTTAACCCCCGCGCCTGCCATGAAACCAAAATGCCGGTGCTCCCGGTAGACAAATCAAAACGCCTGGCGGTTGTCGGGGCGGGCCCCGCGGGGCTGGCGTTTGCGGTAAATGCGGCGTCGCGCGGGCACAGCGTGACGCTGTTCGATGCCGCAGGCGAAATTGGCGGGCAGTTTAATATTGCCAAACAGATCCCCGGCAAAGAGGAGTTCTATGAAACGCTGCGCTACTACCGCCGGATGATCGAGCTCACGGGTGTGGATCTGCGGCTCAACCAGTGGGTAAGTGCGCCAGATCTGCTGGATTACGACGAGGTGATCCTGGCAAGCGGGATCGCCCCGCGCACGCCTGCGATCGAGGGTATCGATCATCCTAAGGTGCTGAGCTATCTCGATGTGCTGCGCGATAAAGCGCCGGTTGGGGAAAACGTGGCCATTATCGGCTGCGGTGGGATCGGCTTTGATACCGCCATGTATTTAAGCCAGCCGGGCGAGGCCACCAGCCAGAACATTGCCGAATTTTGCGTGGAATGGGGCATCGACACCAGCCTGAGCCAGTCCGGCGGCCTGCGTCCGGAAGGGCCACAGCTGCCGAAAAGCCCACGGCAGATCGTCATGCTGCAGCGCAAAGCAAGTAAGCCGGGTGAAGGACTGGGGAAAACAACCGGCTGGATCCACCGCGCCACCCTGCTTTCGCGCGGCGTGAAGATGATCCCGGCGGTGAGCTATCAGAAGATCGACGACGACGGCCTGCACGTCACGATCGGCGGTGAGCCACAGCTGCTGCGCGTGGATCATGTGATTTTATGTGCCGGGCAGGAGCCAAAGCGCGATCTGGCGGATCCGCTGCGTGAGGCAGGTAAAACGGTGCATTTGATCGGCGGATGCGATGTGGCAATGGAGCTGGATGCGCGGCGGGCCATTGCGCAGGGCACCCAGCTTGCACTGGTTATTTAGCGACGACGTCCCAGCTTCACCGCTTTCAACACCACGAACTTGTTGTTGGTGGCGATGGTGACGCAGTTACCGAAAATCTTCTTCAGCTTGTGGAAGTAGTCCAGGTGACGGTTCGCCACAATATACAGCTCGCCGTTGATTTTCAGGCAGCGGCGCGCATGGTGGAACATCTCCCACGCGACGTTATCCGTCAGGGCGTGCTTCTGGTGGAACGGTGGGTTGCAGAACACGGCGTTGAAGCGGAAAGGCTCTACGCCGGACAGCGCGTTATTAATCATAAACTCACAGCGATCCAGCGCCTCTGGCATGTTGGTTTCCACGTTCAGACGGCTCGAGGCTACCGCCATTGGCGATTCGTCGCTGAAGACCACGCTGGCTTGTGGGTTCTTTGCCAGCAGCGTCAGGCCAATCACGCCGTTACCGCAGCCGAGATCCACAATCTCCCCTTCCAGATTTTCCGGCAGATGTTCAATAAAGAAACGTGCGCCGATATCAAGGCCGGTACGTGAGAAGACGTTCGCGTGATTGTGGATGGTCCAGTCGGTGCCTTCCATCTTCCAGCTCAGCGTCTCTGGCGCGTCAGCCAGTTCCGGCGCGCTGAAGGTACAGTTGATCAGGCGCGCTTTTTTCCAGGCCAGCGTCGTGGTGGTCGGGCCCAGCACTTTCTCGAACAGCTCCAGCGTTGAGGTATGAATATCACGCGCCTTCGCGCCCGCGATGATGCGCGTCTCTGGCGTGACGACTTTCCGTAATGCACGCAGTTGCTGCTCCAGCAACGCCATGGTTTTTGGCACTTTGATCAGCACCACGCCCGGCGCCTGCGGGTAGTCTGCGGTGCTGTCGAGGAACTTCACGCTGGATTCATCGAGATCGTTGTGACGCAGGTTTTCACGCGTCGCCAGCTCGCTTAAGTATGAATCGCCAATGCTATAAGGCGTGTGCGCCGCCAGGGCGCAGCCCAGCGCTCCGAAGGCATCATTCAGGATCAGAACCGGGCCGCGAATTTCAGTGTCATCCAACTGTTGCAGCAGATATTCATCCGCCGCTTCCCACGCCTGAAGCGGGTTAACGTCGTCCGTCTCCGGGAAACGTTTAAGGTTGAGTGAACGGAAACCGTTGTCTAAGTGGCTCATCGGCCCTCCTGAATGGTAAAATTTGGCGTTATCCCTGAAAAGGGTGCGTGAGTATACCCGTTTTCAACTTATTTTGGGGTTTTGATGAACCAGCTGACTTATCTCCAGGGCTACCCGGAGCATTTGCTCTCCCAGGTACGCACGTTAATTGCCGAGCAAAAACTGGGGACGGTGCTGGAAAAACGCTATCCCGGCACGCACGATGTCGCGACCGATAAGGCCCTCTGGCAGTATACGCAGGATCTCAAAAACCGGTATCTGAAGAGTGCACCACCCATCAATAAAGTGATGTACGACAACAAGATCCACGTGCTGAAAAACGCGCTCGGCCTGCATACGGCCATTTCACGCGTCCAGGGCGGTAAGCTAAAAGCAAAAGCCGAGATCCGCGTCGCCACCGTCTTTCGCAACGCACCGGAAGCCTTTCTGCGGATGATCGTGGTGCACGAGCTGGCGCACCTGAAGGAAAAAGAGCATGACAAGGCGTTCTATTCCCTGTGCTGCCATATGGAGCCACAGTACCATCAGCTGGAGTTTGATACCCGTTTGTGGCTTACGCATTTATCGTTAAAGAGTAATGCGCAGTAGCGCACTGGTTTTGCAACAATCACGTGCTACAGTGGCTAAAGGTTCCCCGCTATGGAGTACGTAAACGTTTATGATACGTTTCGCAGTCATTGGTACGAACTGGATCACGCGCCAGTTCGTCGACGCCGCCCACGAAACCGGCAAACTTAAGCTCACCGCCGTCTATTCCCGCAGCCTTGAACAGGCGCAGGCCTTCGCGAACGATTATCTGGTTGAACATCTGTTCACCTCGCTTGATGAGATGGCGCAAAGCGACGCCATTGACGCGGTCTATATTGCCAGCCCGAACGCCCTGCACTTCCCGCAAACCCGGCTCTTCCTCAGCCATAAAAAGCATGTCATTTGCGAGAAGCCGTTGGCCTCGAATATCGAGGAAGTGGAAGCCGCCATTCAGTGCGCCCGCGACAACCAGGTGGTGCTGTTCGAAGCGTTCAAAACCGCCAGCCTGCCGAACTTCCTGCTGCTACAGCAGTCTTTGCCGAAGGTGGGCAAAGTGCGCAAAGCCTTTATTAACTATTGCCAGTACTCGTCGCGCTACCAGCGTTATCTGGACGGCGAGAACCCGAACACCTTTAATCCGGCCTTCTCCAACGGCTCGATTATGGACATCGGTTTCTATTGCCTGGCCTCTGCGGTTGCCCTGTGGGGCGAGCCGCACGGCGTAACGGCCACTGCCAGCCTGCTGGAGAGCGGCGTGGATGCGCACGGTGTCGTGGTGCTGGATTACGGTGATTTCAGCGTCACGCTGCAGCACTCCAAAGTGAGTGACTCCGTCCTGCCAAGTGAAATTCAGGGTGAAAACGGATCGCTGGTTATCGAGAAGATCTCCGAATGCCAGAAGCTGAGTTTTGTGCCGCGCGGCGGTAAAGCGCAGGAGCTGACGCAGCCTCAGCATATTAACACTATGCTCTATGAGGCAGAGGTCTTCGCCCGTCTGGTGGAAGACAACGAAGTGAATCACCCGGGGCTTGCGATAAGCCGCACCACGGCGAAGCTGCAAACGGAAATCCGTCGCCAGACCGGCGTGGTTTTCCCGGCTGACGGCGTGAGCACAGAAGCTATCGCGTAAAGCTGTGTAATGAATGACTGAGGACCATTGACGAAACTGATGGTCTGACATATTTTGTTACGAGCAAAGGGGAGTAACTTCCTTGCCGGTGGATCGTCATTACGATGCGTGCAAAACCGCATCCGGTCGCCGGGCAACCTTCGTGGTTGTAAGTGAGACCTTGCCGGAAGGCGAGGTCTATGCATAAAAAGCTAACGGCTATCGTCTTCTGACCATGGCCGTTTTTGTTTTTTATGTGTAAGGAAAATAGTATGCATTCTGTCGGCACTCCAATGTTGTGGGGCGGATTCGCGGTTGTCGTGCTCATCATGCTGGCAATCGACCTCTTTTTGCAGGGCCGTCGCGGCGAGCACGGCATGAGCGTCAAGCAAGCCGCCGTCTGGTCGCTGGTGTGGGTATCCCTCTCACTCCTTTTCTGCGCCGCCTTCTGGTGGTATCTGGCCTCGACCGAAGGCCGTGCGGTGGCTGATCCTCAGGCGCTCGCCTTCCTCACCGGTTATCTGATTGAAAAAGCGCTGGCGGTTGATAACGTCTTCGTCTGGCTGATGCTGTTCAGCTACTTTGCCGTGCCTGCTGCCCTGCAGCGTCGCGTGCTGGTTTACGGCGTGCTGGGGGCAATCGTCCTGCGTACCATCATGATCTTCGCCGGTAGCTGGCTGATAACCCAGTTCGAATGGCTGCTGTACGTTTTTGGCGCGTTCCTGCTGTTCACCGGGGTTAAAATGGCGCTGGCGAAAGAAGACGAAACCGGTATTGGTGATAAGCCGCTGGTGAAGTGGATCCGTGGTCATCTGCGCATGACGGACAAAATCGAGAGCGAGCATTTCTTTGTCCGCAAGAATGGCCTGCTGTTCGCCACCCCGCTGCTGCTGGTGCTGATTCTGGTGGAGCTGAGCGATGTGATCTTCGCCGTGGACAGTATCCCGGCTATCTTCGCTGTCACCACCGACCCGTTCATTGTGCTGACCTCTAACCTGTTCGCTATTCTCGGTCTGCGTGCGATGTATTTCCTGCTGGCAGGCGCGGCTGAGCGCTTCTCAATGCTGAAGTACGGTCTGTCGGTGATCCTGGTGTTTATCGGTATCAAGATGCTGATTGTTGATTTCTACCATATCCCGATTGCCATCTCGCTCGGCGTGGTGTTTGGCATTCTGCTGGTAACGCTGATTATCAATACCTGGGTTAACCGCCAGCACGATAAAAAGCAGCAGGCGTAGTGCGTTTTGCCGGGTGGCGCAGCGCCACCCGGCACTTTCGTTAATCAATAGTTAAAAAACATGACGCAACACGTAAAATCCAGCATTTTACTCTTCCGCCTTTCCTCGCTTTCCCTGATACTCAACCAGGCAAACAAATACTTACATCCGGACATAAATGTGCCTTAGAGCACAGCCAGGATGGAACGCAATTTCACTCAGGAATAACGTATGAGCACACAATCACGCGGTCTGTTCGCGCGCCTGGCGCAGGGCAGCCTTGTAAAACAAATTCTGGTTGGGTTGGTACTGGGTATTCTGCTGGCAATGGTGTCAAAACCTGCTGCGGAAGCCACGGGGCTGCTTGGAACCCTTTTCGTTGGCGCACTGAAAGCCGTGGCACCGGTACTGGTTCTGATGCTGGTCATGGCGTCGATTGCCAACCACCAACACGGACAAAAAACCAACATTCGGCCGATCCTCTTCCTGTATCTTCTGGGCACTTTCTCCGCTGCCTTAACCGCCGTGGTATTTAGCTTCCTGTTCCCGTCTACGCTGCACCTGACCAGCGCGGCCGGTGATGTCACGCCCCCATCGGGGATTGTGGAAGTGCTTCGTGGTCTGCTGATGAGCATGGTCTCTAACCCAATCACAGCGCTGATGAACGCAAACTACATTGGCATCCTGGTCTGGGCAATTGGGCTGGGCTTCGCGCTGCGTCATGGTAATGAGACCACGAAAAACCTGGTTAACGATGTCTCGAACGCCGTGACCTTCATGGTGAAACTGGTGATTCGTTTTGCACCAATCGGTATTTTTGGTCTGGTCTCCTCTACGCTGGCAACCACCGGTTTTGACGCGCTGTGGGGCTACGCCCAGTTACTGGTCGTGCTGGTTGGCTGTATGCTGCTGGTGGCACTGGTGATTAATCCCCTGCTGGTGTTCTGGCAGATCCGCCGCAACCCGTATCCACTGGTGCTGACCTGCCTGCGTGAAAGCGGCGTGTACGCCTTCTTTACCCGCAGCTCCGCAGCTAACATTCCGGTTAACATGGCGCTGGCGGAGAAGCTGAATCTGGATCGTGATACTTACTCCGTGTCTATCCCGCTGGGTGCAACCGTGAACATGGCGGGCGCGGCGATCACCATCACCGTGCTGACCCTGGCGGCTGTGCATACGCTGGGTATTCCTGTGGATCTGCCTACGGCGCTGCTGTTGAGCGTGGTGGCCTCGCTGTGTGCCTGTGGCGCATCTGGCGTGGCGGGCGGCTCTCTGCTGCTGATCCCGCTGGCGTGCAATATGTTTGGTATTCCGAACGAAATTGCCATGCAGGTGGTCGCAGTCGGCTTCATTATCGGTGTGCTGCAGGATTCCTGTGAGACGGCGCTGAACTCTTCTACCGACGTGCTGTTCACCGCTGCGGCCTGTCAGGCGGAAGATGCGCGTTTAGCGAAGAACGCATTACGAGGTTAACAGCAAAACGGCAACCCTGAGGTTGCCGTTTTTAGTGTTTGTCCCCTCTCCCGTGGGAGAGGGTCAGGGTGAGGGCATCAGGCCGCACCGATTACAACGTCACACCACTCTTAAAGATCGCCAGCTCGCGGAAGTCGTTTTTCTCGTTGCAGGTCTGCTTGCCGTTGGCAAATTCCACAATACTGTCCACAAACTCCGTCAGCAATTCAGGCATTGCTTTACCGTGAATGAGCTGACCGGCATCAAAGTCGATCCAGTGCTTTTTCTTCGCCGCCAGTTCACTGTTGGTGGCAATTTTGACCGTCGGGACAAACCCGCCGTACGGCGTACCGCGGCCGGTGCTGAACAGCACCATGTGGCAGCCGGCACCGGCCAGCGCGCTGGTGGCAACCGCATCGTTCCCCGGGGCGCTCAGCAGGTTCAGTCCGTGGGTTTTCAGGCGTTCGCCGTAGCGCAGGACATCCACCACCTGGCTGGCGCCCGCTTTCTGGGTACAACCCAGTGACTTCTCTTCAAGCGTGGTGATCCCACCCGCTTTGTTACCCGGCGACGGGTTCTCATAAATCGGCTGGTTGTGAGCGATGAAGTACTGTTTGAAATCATTCACCATGGTGACCGTTTTCTCAAACGTCGCTTCATCACGGCAGTGGCTCATCAGGATACGCTCGGCACCGAACATCTCCGGCACTTCCGTCAGCACCGTCGTTCCCCCGTTGGCGATCACATAGTCCGAGAAGCGGCCCAGCATCGGGTTCGCGGTGATCCCGGAAAGACCGTCCGAGCCACCACACTCCAGCCCAAACTTAAGCTCGCTCAGCTTGCCTGGCTCACGTTTATCGTGGCGCATCGCCTCATACAGCTGGTGCAGTTGCTCAACGCCCGCTTCCACTTCATCATCCTGATGCTGACACACCATAAAGTGCACGCGCTCAGGGTCAAACTCGCCCAGCGTCTCCCGGAAGGCATCCACCTGGTTGTTCTCGCAGCCCAGGCCAATCACCAGCACCGCCCCCGCGTTCGGATGACGCACCATGTTTTGCAGCATGGTACGGGTGTTAATGTGATCGTCACCCAGCTGTGAACAGCCGTAGGTGTGGCTGAACAGGTGCACGCCGTCAATGCCTTCGGCATCGTGAGTCTCTTTCAGGAAACGCGTCTGGATTTGACGCGCGATCCCGTTCACGCAACCGACTGTCGGGAGGATCCAGAGTTCGTTGCGGATCCCTACCTCACCGTTGGCGCGGCGGTAGATCTGCACCTCACGATCTGCCGCCTGCTCCTCTTGCGCATGAAAATCAGGTTGATAGCTGTACTCGTCCAGATCGCTCAGATTGGTGCGGGTATTGTGGGAATGAATGTATTCACCCGGCGCAATATCCGCCAGCGCATGGCCAATCGGTAAACCGTACTTCACCACGTTATCCCCTTTCATAATGGGGATCAGGGCAAACTTATGTCCACGTCCAATGGCCTGGCGCAACGTGACCGATTGATTACCGAAAGTGACCTCTGTTCCTTCGGTCAGATCTGCCAGCGCGACGCCGACGTTATCCAGCGAATGGATTTTGATGTAGTGCATATCAACCTCAAACGGGCTTAGTTCAGTTCAATGGCGAAGTAGTCACGCGCATTGTTAAAGCAGATGTTTCTCACCATCTCGCCGAGCAGCTGGATATCCGCCGGTGCTTCGCCCGCGTGCACCCAGCGGCCAATCATCTGGCACAGAATGCGGCGGAAGTATTCGTGGCGGGTGTAGGAGAGGAAACTGCGGCTATCGGTCAGCATGCCGACAAAGCGGCTTAACAGACCCAACTGCGCCAGTTGCGTCATCTGACGCTCCATGCCATCTTTCTGGTCATTGAACCACCAGCCGGAGCCGAACTGCATCTTGCCCGGCATCCCTTCACCCTGGAAGTTGCCGATCATGGTGCCCAGCACTTCGTTATCGCGCGGGTTCAGGCAGTAGAGGATGGTTTTGGGCAGCAGGTTTTGCTCGTTCTGTTTGCTCAGCAGTTTAGAGAGCGCTTCGGCCAGCGGACGGTCGTTGATGGAGTCAAAGCCCACGTCCGCGCCCAGCAGTTTGAACTGACGCTGGTTGTTATTACGCAGCGCGCCAATGTGGTACTGCTGCACCCAGCCGCGACGGGCATATTCAGCGCCAAGGAAGACCAGTACTGCAGTTTTGAACTGGGCGACTTCATGCTCGCTCAGGGCTTCACCGGAGAGACGGCGCGCCAGAATGCTATCCAGCTCGGCTTCGTTAGATTCTGCAAACAGCACCACATCCAGGGCATGGTCAGAGACTTTACAGCCGTGTGCCGCAAAGTGATCCAGACGTTTGATCAGCGCGCTCTGCAGGTCCGCAAAACGACGAATGTCGGTGTCAGAAACCTCGCCCAGCTTCGCCATATAGTCGCTAAAGGTGTCGAGTTCGATGTTAAAGGCTTTATCCGGACGCCAGCTTGGCAGCACTTTGATATCAAACGCGGTGTCTTTTGCAATGACCGCGTGATGTTCAAGCGAGTCGATCGGGTCGTCGGTGGTGCCCACCATCTTCACGTTCATCTGCTTCATGATGCCGCGCGCGGAGAAGTTATCCTGTGCCAGCAAGTCGTTGCACTGCTCCCAAATCTCATCCGCCGTAGCCGGTGAAAGCAGCTTACCGGTAATGCCAAACGGACGGCGCAGTTCGAGGTGCGTCCAGTGATAGAGCGGGTTACCGATGGTCTGCGGCACGGTAGCCGCCCAGGCATCAAATTTCTCGCGGTCGCTTGCGTCGCCGGTACACAGGCGTTCAGCGACGCCGTTGGTGCGCATGGCGCGCCATTTATAGTGATCGCCCTTCAGCCAGATGTCATACAGGTTTTTGAAACGGTAATTGTCGGCAACCTGCTGCGGCGGTAAATGGCAGTGGTAATCAAAAATGGGCTGGTCTTTTGCGTAGTCGTGATACAGGCGGCGGGCAAATTCAGTGTCTAACAGAAAATCGTCGGTCATAAACGGTGTCATTATCGTCTTCCTCGTAACGGGAGCGGCAGAAAGCTTATGTTCAGATGCTGCAAAGTTATCACACCAATTTCCAGAGCCTGAGGTTTTTTTCGTGAGTTGGATCAATAAACCCGGACAAAAAAATTACCCCGAATGAGGTAAACCCTTCTGCAGGCCGCGTCAGAACTGGCTTCGCCTGCGCCAGATAATGCCCCTACAAAGAATCATACATTTGTGATGTCACTCACCTTTTAAAGTTGTATGACAAGTTATCTTTTCGCCGTCGCAAACACGCAGCCGACGGAATGCATTACCGGTGTCAGACATCGGATTTAACGGTACGGAAACCGACTTATGCACGCTTATTTATGGCAAGGTTCGGGCCGTTCCGGGACGTTCTCCCGGTTACGCCCCTCCCGTTACACAGCCCTCCCCCAAACCGGTGAGAGGTTGCCGTGCCCTGGCACGGAAATAACATAACGATGAGGTTTTAGATGCGTAAAATTAAAGGGTTACGTTGGTATATGATCGCACTGGTGACGCTCGGCACCGTGCTGGGCTACCTGACGCGTAACACCGTGGCAGCCGCCGCGCCCACGTTGATGGAAGAGCTGCACATCTCCACGCAGCAATACTCCTACATCATTGCCGCCTACTCCGCGGCTTATACCATCATGCAGCCTGTTGCAGGCTATGTGCTGGACATTCTCGGTACCAAAATCGGTTATGCCTTCTTCGCCATCGCCTGGGCGGTGTTCTGCGGTGCAACGGCGCTGGCAGGCAGTTGGGGTGGCCTGGCGCTGGCACGCGGCGCGGTAGGTGCGGCGGAAGCGGCGATGATCCCGGCAGGGCTGAAAGCCAGCTCTGAGTGGTTCCCGGCAAAAGAGCGTTCCATTGCGGTCGGTTACTTCAACGTCGGCTCGTCCATCGGGGCGATGATTGCCCCCCCACTGGTGGTGTGGGCCATCGTCATGCACAGCTGGCAGATGGCGTTTATTATCTCTGGCGTACTGAGCTTTGCCTGGGCCATGGCGTGGCTGGTGTTCTATAAACACCCGCGTGACCAGAAAAAACTGTCTGAAGAAGAACGCGAGTACATCATTGGCGGTCAGGAAGCGCAGCACCAGACCAACAACGGCAAAAAAATGTCCGTCTGGCAGATCCTGGGGACCCGTCAGTTCTGGGGTATCGCGCTGCCACGCTTCCTGGCTGAACCGGCCTGGGGCACCTTTAACGCCTGGATCCCACTGTTCATGTTTAAGGTCTATGGCTTTAACCTGAAAGAGATCGCCATGTTCGCCTGGATGCCCATGCTGTTCGCTGACCTGGGCTGTATCGTGGGTGGTTACCTGCCGCCACTGTTCCAGCGCTGGTTTGGGGTGAACCTGATTGTTTCCCGTAAGATGGTGGTGACCATGGGCGCGCTGCTGATGATTGGCCCGGGGATGATCGGCCTGTTCACCAGCCCGTACGTGGCTATCGCCCTGCTGTGTATCGGTGGCTTTGCTCACCAGTCGTTATCCGGTGCGCTGATTACCCTCTCGTCTGACGTGTTCGGCCGTAACGAAGTGGCAACGGCCAACGGCCTGACCGGGATGGCCGCCTGGACCGCAAGTACCCTGTTTGCGCTGGTGGTGGGTGCGCTGGCGGATACCATCGGTTTCAGCCCGCTGTTCGCGGTACTGGCTATCTTCGACCTGATGGGGGCAGTCGTTATCTGGACGGTGCTGAAAAGCAAATCTGCCGACGAACTGGCGAAAGAGTCCCTCGGGGGACCGGCGACGCAGAGTTAGCATTGCTGTGCCGGGTGGCGCTGCGCTTACCCGACCTATAAAACCAGCCGCCTCCGGGCGGCTTTTTTAATGGCAAAATCTGGAGAGTGGCATGCAAAAGTGGTATAACAAATCATCCGCCGTACCCTGCCTGGAGCGCATATGGAAATCACCGAACCACGTCGTTTATATCAACAACTTGCTGCCGAGCTGAAAGATCGCATCGAGCAAGGGGTCTATCTTGTCGGTGACAAACTCCCCGCTGAGCGCTTCATAGCCGATGAAAAAAACGTGAGCCGCACCGTGGTGCGTGAAGCGATCATCATGCTCGAAGTGGAAGGTTACGTTGAGGTTCGCAAAGGTTCCGGCATTCATGTGATTTCTAATCAGCCTAAACACTCTCCTGTTGCGGACGAAAGCCTGGAATTTGCCAGCTATGGTCCGTTTGAGCTGCTCCAGGCCCGCCAGCTCATTGAAAGCAACATTGCGGAATTTGCGGCAACCCAGGTGACCAAGCAGGACATCATGAAACTGATGGAGATCCAGGAGAACGCCCGCAAGGAAAAATGTTTCCGCGATTCGGAGTGGGATCTGCAGTTCCACGTTCAGGTGGCACTGGCAACGCAAAATACCGCGCTGGCCGCAATTGTAGAAAAAATGTGGACTCAGCGCGTTCACAACCCGTACTGGAAAAAACTGCACGATCATATCGATTCACGTACGGTGGATAACTGGTGTGACGATCACGACCAAATCCTCAAAGCGCTGATTCGTAAAGATCCCCACGCCGCGAAACTGGCCATGTGGCAGCACCTCGAAAACACCAAGCAGATGCTGTTCAATGAGACCAGTGACGACTTCGAATTTAACGCCGACCGTTATCTTTTTGCGGATAATCCTGTCGTTCACCTCGATACCGCGTCAAGTCAGGCAAAATAGTTTGCCTCCGTGCTGGCAGGCGCTTCGCTGCGCCTTCCCGCGCTTATGGGTAAGCAAAACATATATAGTGTCAGCCTTTGTAAATCCCCTCGCTCACTTCCAGGGCTTACGCCAAAATCATCACACCCTGCAAATTCTGTGACGCAGAACGTTGGGCTTTGTTACAATTGGATTCAATTCCTTATTTTGTAAGTTAGTGCTTGCTAACCAGCCAATTAACAGGGAACAGTGTTGGCCACACCGCAATGTGTCCGCGAGCGACCATAATGAAATCACAACAATGTCGCCGTGCTGTTTGTCCCGGATAACAGGCGTGACGTTAACCGATTTCCAGGAACACTGAATGGAACTTTTGACCCAACTACTGAATGCCCTCTGGGCTCAGGATTTCGAAACGCTGGCCAACCCTTCCATGATTGGCATGCTCTATTTTGTCCTGTTTATGATCCTGTTCCTTGAGAACGGTCTGCTGCCTGCGGCCTTTTTGCCCGGCGACAGTTTGCTGGTGCTCGTCGGCGTGCTGTGTGCCAAAGGGGCGATGGCGTTTCCGCAAACCATTTTTTTACTGACCGTCGCCGCCAGCCTCGGCTGCTGGGTGAGCTACATCCAGGGACGATGGCTTGGCAATACGCGGATCGTGCAGAACTGGCTTTCGCACCTTCCGGCACATTATCACCAGCGGGCGCACCATCTTTTCCATAAGCACGGTCTTTCCGCACTGCTGATTGGCCGCTTTATTGCGTTTGTACGTACTTTGTTGCCGACCATCGCGGGTCTGTCAGGTCTCAGCAGCACTCGCTTCCAGTTCTTTAACTGGATGAGCGGCCTGCTGTGGGTGCTGATCCTCACCACGCTGGGCTATGCGCTGGGTAAAACGCCGGTCTTCATGAAGTATGAAGATCAGCTGATGTCATGCCTGATGCTGCTGCCTGTCGTCCTGCTGGTCTTCGGCCTGATCGGTTCGCTGGTTGTCCTGTGGAAGAAAAAATACGGAGCCAGGAGCTAACCATGGTTATCTCAGCGCTCTCCCTGCGTCGTAGTGCGTACGCACTGATCGCCCTGGTGCTTATCAGCGCCATGCTTCTGATCTGGAGCGCGCTTTCGCATCAGGAATCTACGCTGGCCATTCGCCCGGTTAATCAGGGTGTCAGCGTACCGGATGGGTTTTCTGTCTGGCACCATCTGGATGCCAACGGGATCCGCTTTAAAAGTATCACCCCACAAAACGATGTGTTACTGATCAAGTTTGACTCTCGTGCGCAGAGCGCGGCCGCGAAAGTGGTGCTTGACCGCACGCTGCCGCAGGGATACATCATTGCCCAGCAGGACGATGACAGCCGGCCAGCGGCCTGGCTGTCGCTGATTCGCGATACGTCGCATCGATTTGGATAATTACCAGGATTCCGAATCTTTTCACTCACTTTGGTGAATCCCCCGTTTACTTACTATGCTTAAGTACGCGGAGCACCCCTCAAATGTTCTCCGCTTAGTCTGGATAGCGGCGTATGCCGCAACACAATGGAAGGTTTCGATAATGAAATTCCGCATTACTCTGGCTTTGGCCCTTTTATCTTTAAGCACTGCCTCCTTCGCCACTTCTCTCTGTCAGGAGAAAGAGCAGGATATTCAGCGTGAGATCGGTTATGCCGAAAAGCACAACAATCAGCATCGTGTTGAGGGGCTGAAAAAAGCGCTGAGCGAAGTGAAAGCGAACTGTTCAGACAGCCAACTGCGTGCCGATCACCAGAAAAAAATCGCTGAACAGAAGGACGAGATAGCCGAGCGTCGTCACGACCTGCAGGAAGCGAAAGAGAAAGGGGATGCGGAAAAAATTGCCAAGCGCGAGAGAAAGCTGAAAGAAGCGCAGGACGACCTGAAAGCGCTGGAAGCTCGCGATTATTGAGTTAACGGAAATCTCAACAGGAGAAAATCATGTCAAAAGATACGACGTCTGAACATCTGCGCGCTGAACTGAAATCCCTGGCTGACACCCTTGAAGAGGTGCTGAACTCCTCCGCCGATAAGTCAAAAGAAGAGGTCAGCAAACTGCGCAGTAAAGCGGAGCAAGCGCTGAAAGAGAGCCGCTATCGCCTGGGTGAAACCGGTGATGCGCTGGCAAAACAGACCCGTGAAGCCGCAGCGCGTGCTGACGAATATGTTCGCGATAATCCGTGGACGGGTGTCGGTATTGGTGCCGCAATCGGTGTGGTACTGGGCGTACTGCTGACGCGTCGTTGATATGGAAGATCCTCGTCACGCACAAGGGCCTGCTAACAACGTCCTCGGCATCGGCCAGCGTATCTTAACGACGCTGGTCGGGATTGCCGAAACGCGCGTCCGGCTGGCAGTGGTAGAGCTGGAAGAGGAGAAAGCCAACCTCTTCCAGATGCTGCTGATGCTTGGACTGACCATGCTCTTCGCCGCGTTTGGTCTGATGAGCCTGATGGTACTCATCATCTGGGCCATCGATCCGCAATATCGACTCAACGCGATGATTGCCACCACCGTCGTTTTGCTGGTTGCAGCACTGATTGGCGGTATCTGGACGATGCGCAAAGCGCGTAAGTCCTCTTTCCTGCGCCATACGCGCCAGGAGCTGGCGAACGATCGCGCCCTGCTGGAGGATGACAAGCCGTGAGCGATAAAGCCGAACGTGAAAAGCGAAAAGCCTTTCTGTTAAGTCAGATCCAGCAGCAACGGCTGGATCTGTCTGCCAGCCGCCGCGACTGGATTGACGCGACGCGTCGGTTTGACCGTGGCTGGAACACCTTCCTGAGCCTGCGTTCCTGGGCTCTGGTTGGCAGCAGTGTGATGGCAATCTGGACGATCCGTCATCCGAATATGCTGATCCGTTGGGCCCGACGCGGCTTTGGTGCCTGGAGCGCCTGGCGCCTGGTGAAAGCGACGATTCGCCAGCAGCAGCTTCGGTGATAAAAGCAAAACGGTAACCATGGTTACCGTTTTTTGTTTTTACGCCCTCTCCCTGTGGGAGAGGGTTGGGGTGAGGGCACCAGCGCGCTCCTGCCCTTACTCAATATCTTTGAAAAAGATTGACAGTTTTCCTTGCTAACAATCGCCAACCGTCACGTTTATGATGCTCTCCATCGACAGCAAAGACGCGGTATCTACCCGAATTTGCAGAGAAATAATGTTCAGCCGCTGATGTGGTTTCCTGGAGAGTAAAATGAAAAAATTAGAAGATGTTGGTGTACTGGTAGCACGTATTCTGATGCCAATTCTGTTCATCGTTGCAGGTTGGGGCAAAATCACCGGTTATGCAGGTACCCAGCAGTATATGGAAGCCATGGGCGTTCCGGGCTTTATGCTGCCACTGACCATTCTGCTTGAGTTCGGCGGCGGCCTGGCGGTACTGTTCGGCTTCCTGACCCGTACCACGGCGCTGTTTACTGCGGGCTTCACCCTGCTGACGGCGTTCATCTTCCACAGCAACTTTGCTGAAGGCGTGAACTCCCTGATGTTCATGAAAAACCTGACCATTGCGGGTGGCTTCCTGCTGCTGGCTGTCACCGGCCCGGGCGCATACAGCATCGACCGCGTTCTGAATAAGAAATGGTAAGCACGCTATACTGAATAAACACAAAGCGAGGAGACCTCTCCTCGCTTTTGCTATCTGACGGAGGAGAAAAAAATGGGACAACTCGTAGACGGCGTCTGGCAGGATGTCTGGTATGACACCAAATCCACCGGTGGACGCTTCAAGCGCTCTGTTTCGGCCTTCCGTAACTGGCTTACCGCCGATGGTGCTGCCGGCCCGAGTGGCGAAGGTGGCTTTGCGGCCGAGAAAGATCGTTATCACCTCTATGTTTCCCTCGCCTGCCCGTGGGCGCACCGCACGCTGATTGTGCGCAAGCTGAAAGGCCTCGAATCCTTAATTCCGGTGTCGGTGGTGAACCCGCTAATGCTGGAAAACGGCTGGACGTTCGACCGTGATTTCCCTGCTGCGACGGGTGATGAACTGTATCATCACGATTTCCTCTACCAGCTTTATCTGCGCGCCGACCCGCACTACACCGGGCGCGTCACCGTACCGGTTCTGTGGGACAAGAAAAACCAGACGATTGTCAGCAATGAGTCTGCGGAGATCATCCGCATGTTCAACACCGCCTTCGACGCCCATGGCGCGCGCGCCGGGGATTACTATCCGGTTGAGCTGCGAGACAAAATCGATGAGCTGAACAGCTGGATTTACGACAACGTTAATAACGGCGTTTACAAGGCCGGTTTTGCCACCAGCCAGGAAGCCTACGACGAAGCGGTCGGAAAAGTCTTTGAATCTCTTGAGCGTCTGGAGCAGATCCTCGGCCAGCACCGCTATCTGACGGGCGATCGTCTGACGGAAGCGGATATCCGCCTGTGGACGACGCTGGTTCGTTTTGATCCGGTCTATGTCACCCACTTTAAGTGTGACAAACACCGCATCAGCGATTATCTGAACCTGTATGGTTTCCTGCGCGACATCTACCAGATGCCGGGAATTGCCGAAACGGTCGATTTTGACCATATCCGCACCCACTATTTCCGCAGCCACAAAACCATTAACCCGACGGGTATTATCTCCATCGGGCCGTGGCAGGATCTGAATGAACCCCACGGGCGCGACGTTCGTTTTGGATAAATATTAAGGGCATCGTGAGATGCCCTTTTTTAATTCACAATCTCCATCTATCCTTACCTCGATCGCTTAGAAAACAAGTGATTGACTGATAAATGAGGCAAGGAAATGGATTGGTATTTAAACGTACTGCGCAATTATTTTGGTTTTGGTGGCCGCGCCCGCCGCAAAGAGTACTGGATGTTCATTCTGGTGAACTCCGTTCTTATTATGGTGCTGGGGATTGTGGATAAAATTCTTGGCTGGGAGGGCTCTAGCGGTGAAGGGATTCTTACAGCCATTTATAGTGTGCTGGTTTTGATACCGTCATGGGCTGTGCTATTCCGACGCCTGCACGACACCGATCGTTCCGCCTGGTGGTTACTGCTGCTGTTGATCCCGATTATTGGCTGGCTCATTATTTTAATCTTCAACTGTCAGAGCGGGACGCCGGGTGAAAACCGCTTTGGTCCGGATCCGAAGATCGGCGCGTAAATTTATGCCCGATGGCGCTTAGGCACATCGGGCTTACACTTTTATTTGTTGTGATGCGCAAAGAGCTTTGGAATTTCTCGCAAACACCACGATTTGGCTTCGCCCATGCTGTCGCGACGCCACGCCATAATGATATCCACTTCGCTGGTGTACTCCGGGCTGACGACGCGCAGACGCCCTTCAGCAATGTCTTTTTCAACAAACGGATACGGCATGGTCGCCACGCCCAGTCCTGCCAGCAATGCCTGGCGCTTATCTTCCAGCGATGTGACCGTCAGACGCGGCTGTTTATCCAGCAACTGCACCGTTAGCACCGGTCGTTCACGCGCGGTATCCGCAACCGCCACGCCCCTGTACTTCACGCGCGTCACTTCAGAAAGCGGCTCCGGCTCCTGGTGAATCGGGTGATTTGGCGCGGCGACGTAAACGTTCATCACGCTGTAGAGTTTGCGGGAGTTGATCTCTGACGATGAACGGAAGTGCATATCCGGCGCAATCACGATATCCGCCCTGCCCGTCTCCAGACGCTCCCACGCGCCTGCCAGCACCTCGGTGATGATCGAAAGCTGCGTGTTCGCTTTGTCTGCCAGCCTGTCCACCAGCGGGAATAACGCCTCGGTAGGCACCAGAGCCTCAGTGACCAGCGTCAGGTGGGTTTCCCAGCCGCGTGCCAGCGCCTCGGCGTCCGTCGTCAGTTTATCCGCCGCTTCCAGCAGTACGCGGCCACGTTCCAGCAGCATCCGTCCAACGTTCGTGAATTTTGTTCGATGACCGGAACGGTCAAAGAGCACCACGTCCAGCTCTTCCTCCAGCTTTTGCATGGTATAGCTGAGCGCAGACGGAACGCGCCCCAGTTCATCTGCCGCGGCGGCAAAGCTGCCACGCCTGTCAATCGCGTCCATGACGCGAAGCGCCTCAAGCGTCAATGCTCTCTCTTTAGCCATCTCGTTCTCATTCAGGAAATTTGAACATACCGGGCAGAATATCTGGCTAACAATGAAGCGTCCATACCTTTACCATTGTTTTAGTGTAAAGAGAGGTCAAGTTTATGATTACGACAAGAACAGCTAAACAGTGCGGACAAGCCGATTTCGGTTGGCTGCAGGCCCGCTACACCTTTTCCTTTGGACACTACTTTGACCCTAAACTCCTCGGTTACGCTTCACTGCGCGTGTTAAATCAGGAAGTGCTCGCCCCGGGCGCCTCCTTCCAGCCGCGTACGTATCCGAAAGTCGATATCCTGAACCTGATCCTGGAAGGCGAGGCAGAATACCGCGATAGCGAGGGCAATCATGTCCAGGCAAAGGCTGGCGAAGCGCTGTTAATTTCCACGCAGCCGGGCATTAGCTATAGCGAGCATAATCTCAGCAAAGACAAAACGCTGACCCGCATGCAGCTGTGGCTGGATGCCTGCCCTGAGCGGGAAAATCCGCTGGTGCAAAAAATCGATCTGCAGAGCGAAAAGCAACAGCTGCTCGCTTCTCCGGACGGGAGCAAAGGCAGCCTGCAACTGCGTCAACAGGTGTGGCTACACCATATCGAACTGAAGAAAGGTGAACAGGCGAGCTTCCAGCTTCATGGCCCACGCGCCTACCTGCAATCGATTCACGGTACGGTGCATGCGGTAACGCACACGGAAGAGAAAGAGGCGCTCACCTGCGGCGACGGGGCATTTATTCGTGATGAAGCGAATATTACGCTGGTGGCCGATACGCCGCTGCGTGCACTGCTGATTGATTTGCCGGTGTAGAGAATGCCCTCACCCTAACCCTCTCCCACAGGGAGAGGGAACCGATCGAGCCCCTGAACTCGCTACACCTTACTCGCCATAATCTCAATAATCTGCCGGTCCGTTGCCTGCATTGAGCGGCACGCTAACGCGCACAGGTTAGAGATAGACTGCTCCACATCGTGCGCCACAATCCCTTCATTGCCCGTCACGGCAGACTCATCCAGCGCCATCATCACCGCTTTCCAGGCACTGCTGACGCTGGTTGAGACTTTCATCGCGCAGCTGTTGGATGCACCGTCGCAAATCATCCCGCTGACGTCACCGATCATACTGCTGATGGCCATCGCGATCGTTTGATAGTTTCCCCCCATCAGCCAGGCCATGCCGGCTGCCGCCCCCATCGCTGCGGTTGTCGCAGCGCACAGCGCCGACAGGCGCGGAAGCTGGGCGTGGATATAGATCGCCGAAAGATGGGACAGCATCAGCGCTCTGGCCAGCCGTTCCTCATCAGCCTGAACGTGCTCCGCCACAACCACTACCGGCATGGTGGCGGTGATCCCCTGATTGCCGGACCCCGAATTGCTCATTGCCGGAAGCGTAGCACCGCCCATTCGGGCGTCAGAGGCCGCGCTGGTGCGGATAACAATGTCCGAGCCAACATCCTTCGCCATCCATCCGCGCATACGCTGCTTATTCAGCGTCGCGCCAATATGCAGCCCCCATTTTCCGCTCAGCCCTTCACGAGAAAGGGCATCGTTAAGCTGCCCCGCCTGCAGAATAAAGCGGATCGCCTCACACGGAACCTGCTCCACGAACGTGAGGATCGCCGACAGCGTGGTGTGAGAGAACACCTCCAGCGGATCGTCACCCGCCTCTCCCGGCTGTTCATCACGGGTGAAGCGTGTTTCGCCCTCACAGACCACCTCCACCACGCGAGTATGCCCGCCTGCGATGGTCACCATGGCCGAGGCCTCTCCGGCATAAACACAGGCGCGCGAATAGAGGATTTCCTCGCACGGCACCTGCAGTTTCACCTGGACCTGACCCGCGTTGAGCAGGGCTTTGGCGCGTTCCAGCGCATCGGCTGACGCCCCTTTTAGCACCTCCAGCCCGGCGCGGGCATTCCCGCCCGTCGCTCCCAGCGCCGCCGCAATGGGTAGCCCGACCATGCCGGTGCCGGGTACCGTTACGCCAAGCCCGTTTTTCATCAGATTGGGCGATACCCATGCTTCAATGCGCGTCACCTCACCGGGCAGGTGCTCAGCGGCTATCGCACAGGCCAGCGCCAGAGAGATAGGTTCAGTGCACCCCAACGCAGGTTTAACCTCTTCCTGCACCGCGCGAATAAAATGATTCCATAAAGGGTTAGTTTGCTCAGACATCGTTACGACCTTAATTGCTCCTCAGGAGAATGCGAGGAAAGGAGAAACACAAAGCAGCAGCCCGGTAATGATGATAATCACCAGTGATACGCCTTTATATTTATGCAGGGCGGGTACCTTGTAGACCAGCCATGCAGGGATCAGACAGCCCACCATGCCGAAGATGGGGCTGCAAATAGACGTGAAGCTCAGCACCGGCGCGTTTAACACAATCGCGCTCCAGGCCAGCAGGATGGCGAACAGCATAATCCCACGCTGGACGGTGTTTTCATTAATTTTCTCTGCCGGCATTTTGCGACGCAGAATGTTCATCACGATGCCCTGCGTGGCCTCGCGAAAGCCAAGATAGACGCCGAAGAACGCCGTCATAACAGCAAAGATATTGAGG
Source organism: Enterobacter sp. SENG-6 (assembly GCF_001605945.1). NCBI lineage: Bacteria > Pseudomonadati > Pseudomonadota > Gammaproteobacteria > Enterobacterales > Enterobacteriaceae > Enterobacter > Enterobacter sp. SENG-6. Next base: position 155,059 of record NZ_LOMM01000076.1, on the reverse strand, counting down.
ATCACGCTGACGATTTTGACCCAGCCCGCACCCTCTCCGCTGATAAACTGCGCCGCAATCGCCAGGGCAGAGATGTTCTGCTCATAGGCTTTTACCGCTTCATCGTGCCCCATCGCCAGTGTGAAGGAGACGGCGTAGAAGAATACCGTCACAAACAGCACGCCAAAGGCGATATTCATGGCCCGCAGCGCTTTATGACGCGCCACCTCAACGGACTTTTCCCGTGAACGGTAGGAGATCACCATCGGGCTTAAGGTCTGAATAAACAGAATTGAGGTTAAGGTAAAGGGAAGCGTAATGATGGCATTTTTAATCAGCAGCCCCATCGGCGGCAGCATGCCTACGTTGGCTAAATGCCAGAGGCCAATCATCGACAAGCCCAGCGCGGCAACCACAAATAGCTTGGTCAACACCATCAGGCTGGAGACTTTAAACAGCAGCTTTTCACCGCGGGAAGAGATGGCCACCAGAATACAGATCAGCACTAACCCGTAGAACGGGTTTTCTGAGAGTAGCCCGTCGGTAACGCCAAAGGTCTGCAAATAAGAGGCGCTGTCGTTGGTAATGGCGGTGGAATAGACAAACATCCAGATGACCAGCATTACAAAATAGAGTGCGCCTAATAAGATGCCCCAGTTTTTCCCGAGATATCCGCTAATGACGCTCGGATAATCTTTGCATTCCGGTGATTCCGCCAGCGTATTAATAAACAGGCGCTGGAATAAATACATCGCCGGATATCCAATCACGGACGAGAGCAAAAAGACCCACAGCCCCATTAATCCGACCTGCACCGGGAGAAAAACAATCCCCGCGCCGATGGCCATCCCGATACTCATGATGACCCAGCCCGTATCGATACTGTCGAACTTGATCGCCTCGCGCCATTCGCTCTCACGCATTCCCGCCCGCCTTGCCGCGGGGGAATCATTCACAATCACACTGCTGTTTGTAGCCGTATCCATAAGGCACTCGCTTTTTTGTAGGGTAACTGATTAATTTTTATAGGTTTCCGTTCGCCAGCGATGGCAAGTCAGAGAGTGCAGGTGCTTGTTGTTAGTGTGAGAAAATCATAGCCGGAGAGAGGGAGAAAAAAGTCACAAAATAAATAGGGCTTTTCTAATGCTGGAGGAAGATTTGCTTTTGAAATACTCAATAAGGTGGATATTTTCTAAACGTGATGGCATTCACGAAATTAAAAGCCTCCCCAAAGGGGAGGCCCGCCTTAGCCTGGATTACATCACCTGCGTAAACGTCCTTGAAATCACATCCTGCTGCTGCTCGCGCGTCAGGGCATTAAACCGCACCGCATACCCCGAAACGCGGATCGTCAGGTTCGGGTAATTTTCCGGGTGCTCAATGGCGTCCAGCAGCATTTCCCGGTTCATGACGTTGACGTTCAGATGCTGCCCGCCCTCGATGGCTGTTTCGTGGTGGAAATACCCGTCCAGCAGCCCCACAAGGTTGGTTTTGCGTACCAGCTCATCCTTGCCCAGCGCCTGCGGCACGATGGAGAAGGTGTAAGAGATCCCATCCTTGGCGTAGGTGAACGGCAACTTGGCAACCGAGGTTAACGACGCCACTGCCCCTTTTCTGTCACGTCCGTGCATTGGGTTGGCACCCGGCGCAAACGGCGTGCCGCCCCGGCGTCCGTCTGGCGTGTTGCCGGTCTTCTGGCCGTACACCACGTTCGAGGTGATGGTCAGGATCGACTGGGTCGGCACCGCGTTACGATAGGTTGGTAACGCCTGAATTTTCTTCATAAAGCGCTCCACCAGGTCACAGGCGATGCTGTCCACGCGATCGTCGTTGTTACCGTACTGCGGATAATCCCCTTCAATGACAAAATCGACCGCCAGACCGGTATGGTCGCGCACCGGTTTCACCGTCGCATATTTAATGGCCGACAGGGAATCGGCGGCCACCGACAGTCCGGCGATACCGCAGGCCATGGTGCGGTAGACGTCCCGATCGTGCAGCGCCATCAGCGAGGCTTCGTAGCTGTACTTATCATGCATGTAGTGAATGAGATTCAGCGCGCTGATGTACTGTACCGCCAGCCAGTCCATAAAGTGATCCAGGCTCGCCATCACGGTGTCGTAGTCCAGCACCTCGTCCAGCAGCGGCGCGGTTTTCGGCCCGACCTGGATCTTCAGCTTCTCATCCACCCCGCCGTTGATCGCATACAGCAGCGTTTTGGCGAGGTTGGCGCGGGCACCAAAGAACTGCATCTGCTTGCCGATCACCATCGGGCTGACGCAGCAGGCAATAGCGTAGTCGTCGCTATTGAAGTCGGCACGCATCAGATCGTCGTTCTCATACTGCAGCGACGAGGTGACAATCGAGACCTGCGCGGCGTATTTCTTGAACGCGATCGGCAGTTGTTCAGACCACAGGATCGTCAGGTTTGGCTCTGGCGCAGGCCCCATGGTGTGCAGCGTGTGCAGGTAGCGGAAGCTGTTTTTGGTCACCAGCGTGCGGCCGTCCAGCCCCATCCCGCCGATCACCTCTGTCGCCCAGATCGGATCGCCAGAGAAGAGCGTGTCGAACTCCGGCGTACGCAGGAAACGCACCATGCGGATCTTCATGATGAAGTGGTCGATCAGCTCCTGGGCCTGTACCTCGCTCAGGCGTCCGGCCTGCATATCGCGCTCAATGTAGATATCGAGGAATGACGCGGTGCGCCCCAGCGACATCGCCCCACCGTTCTGGGATTTCACCGCGGCCAGGTAGGCAAAGTACAGCCACTGCACCGCTTCTTGCGCGTTCATCGCCGGACGCGAGATATCAAAGCCGTAGTTCGCCGCCATCTGCTGGATCTGCAGCAGCGCACGCTTATGCTCCGCCAGCTCTTCGCGCAGGCGGATCGTCGCCTCCAGATCCTCGCCGCGTTCCAGTCTCGGCTGCAGATCCGCGAACTGCAGTTCACGCTCACGCACCAGATAGCTGATGCCGTACAGCGCCACGCGGCGGTAGTCGCCGATGATGCGCCCGCGTCCGTAGCCGTCCGGCAGCCCGGTCAGTACGCCCGATTTACGGCAACGCATCATCTCCGGCGAGTAGACGTCAAACACGCCCTGGTTATGGGTTTTACGCAGGTCGGTAAACAGGTATTCGAACTGCGGATCCATCTCGCGGCCGTAGGCTTCGAACGAGCTGCGGATCATGTTGATCCCACCATACGGATGCAGGGCACGCTTGAGCGGCTTATCGGTTTGCAGGCCGACGATGGTCTCCAGCTCCCGGTCGATATAGCCCGGTCCGTGAGCGGTAATGGTGGTGGCGATGTTGGTATCGAAATCCACCGGGGCGTGGGTGGCATTTTCCTGGCGAATCCCCACCATCACCTTTTGCCACAGCGCCGTCGTTGCTGGCGTCGCCTGCGCGAGGAAAGTTTCGTCGCCTTCATAAGGGGTGTAGTTATGCTGAATAAAATCGCGCACGTTAACGGCGTCTTTCCATTCTTCACCGCGAAACCCGGCCCATGCGTCGCTGTAGGGCGCAACGCGCGTATCAATCATTACTTTCATGAGATTCTCGCTCTGTCAGGCGTAAGCCGCAGCCGGGGTAACCTTCCCAAGACGGAGGGCGTCCAGCGCGATCATTTTTTCTTCATTGGTAGGGATCACCGCACACGCCACGCGGGACGTATCGGCGCTGATGATGCGTTCACCCCCGCTGCCAGGCAGGGCGTTGCGGATCTCGTCGAGGATAATGCCAAAGACCTTGAGATGTTCTGCTACCAGCCTGCGGATGAGCGTAGAGTTCTCGCCAATCCCTCCGGTAAACACCACCCCGTCCAGGCGATGCAGCGACGCCGCGTGGCCGGCGATATGCCGTGCAATGCGGTGCACAAAGGTGTTTATCGCCAGCTGCGCCCGCGGGTTTGCCTCGCGCCAGGCTTTTTCCAGCGTCCTGAGATCGGCGGAAATCCCGGAGATCCCCAGCAAGCCAGATTCTTTGTTAACCACACGCTCCAGATCCTCGAACGACTGGCCGGTTTGCTGGGCAATCCACGCCATCGCGCCAAAATCCACGTCGCCACAGCGCGTGCCCATCATCAGCCCTTCCAGCGGCGTCATCCCCATCGAGGTATCGACGCTTTTGCCATTACGAACCGCGCAAATCGACGCGCCATTACCCAGGTGGGCAATCACTAACCCGCTGTCGTCCGGTGAAAGTCCGAGAAGCGCATGCGCCTGCCCGGCAACGTAGCGGTGGGAAGTGCCGTGAAAACCGTAGCGCCGCACGCCCAGCTCCTCAAAATAGCGGTACGGCAACCCGTAAAGATACGCCTGCGGCGGCAGCGTCTGATGGAAACTGGTGTCAAACACCGCCACCTGCTGAACGTTCGGGAACAGGCGTTCCGCCGCTTCCACACCGCTTAAGTTGGCGTAGTTGTGCAGTGGTGCCAGAGAAGAAACCTGGCGGATCTCGTTGATAACCTGCTCCGTGATAAGGGTCGACTCGCTGAAGCGTTCACCGCCGTGGGCTATGCGGTGGCCAATTAAGGCCACGCTGCTCATCAGGTCACGCTTCTCCAGCTCCAGGGCGATGGCAGCCAGCGCCCCTTCGTAGTCATGGTGAGCCAGTGTGGCTGGCTCACCCCCGTTCACGGAAATAAAGGCTTTTTCAGTGTTGATACCGTCGGCAATGCCCGTCATCAGGGCATCGCAGCTGCTGGCATCGAGCACTGAAAACTTAACAGAGGACGAACCGCAGTTAATAACCAGTACAACCGGAAACTCAATCATGGTGTGACTCCGCTCTTCCTGAGCATTGATTTAGAACAGTTTGTAAACGATGTTCAGAATGGTCAGCAGGCCGACAACGGTGATGAAGATGTTCTCGGGTCTGCCCTTATACTTCGCCATTGCCGGGGCTTTGCGGATGGCATACATCGGCAGCAGGCACAGCAGAGAAGCGATGATGGGTGCTCCCATGGCCTCAATAAGGTCCAGAATGTTCGGGTTGGCATACGCGACAACCCAGGTGGAGCCCATGATGAAGACCATGCTGATGGTGTTCAGTTTGCCCACCGAGACCTTCTTCTTATCGCCCTTGTACCCGAACTTCAGGATCAGGCCGTTCAGCCCTTCCAGCGTGCCCAGATAGTGGCCGAAGAAAGATTTGAAGATTGCGACCAGCGCGATGATAGAGGCGCCGTATTCCAGCACCGTCGCAAACGTCGATTTGGTGCCTGACATCGACGCAAAATGGTTCGCCAGATAAGAGAGCACCGGAATGTTCTGCGCTTTGGCATCAGCCATGTTCTGCGGAGAGAGCGTAAACAGGCAGCTAAAGGCGAAGAACATCACCACGGCGACCATCAGCAGGCTGGCGCGGCCGATGATTCTGGAACATTTCTGCTCGGTGAAGTCTTTACCGAACTCCGGTTCGTACTCTTCGCGCTTGGAGACCACAAACGAGGAGACAATCGGTGAGAAGTTAAAGGAGAAGACCATGATGGAGATCCCCAGCCACACCGTCACCAGAATGCCATCATGGCCGGTGAAGGCGATATCGCTCAGGTTAACCTGGTCGATCACCGCCGAGTTCCAGTAAGGGATCAGCGACAGGGAAATCAGCACCAGACTGGCGATAAACGGGAATACCAGATAGCTCATGACCTTCACCATCAGGTCTTTACCGAACCAGATCACAAAGGCCATCATCAGCAGCAGGAACAGCGCCACCACGCCGCGGTTTAGCGCCGGCATCTGGAGCTGGTTTTCCCAGAAGGTCATAAAGGTGTTGGTAATGGTGACGCCGTAAATCCACAGCAGCGGGCAAATGGCGAAGAAGTAGAGGAACGTGATGACCACTCCGCCTGTTTTACCAAAATGCTCCTCCACCGTTTCGGTGATATTGCCGGAAACGTTGCTACCGGACAGGCACAGACGCGCCAGCGCGCGGTGGCAGTAGAACGCAATCGGGAACGCGAGAAGCAGCATCAGCAGGATAGGGATCAAGCCGCCAAAACCTGCACGAATAGGGAAGAACAGCACGCCTGCGCCAATGGCGGTACCAAACAATCCCAGCGTCCAGGTGGTGTCTGACTTACGCCAGGAGGACGTTTTTGTCTGGCCAACGATAATGCTTTCAGTGTTGCTCATAGGTCATCCTTATGCGTCAACGAAGCCGGTAATTTGGGAAACACGAGAGAGATCGATATTGCCGCCGGAAATAATGCAGACGGTTTTGCGCCCATGAATATAATGGTCGAGCTTGCCGCTCAATAACGCCGCGCAGGCCAGCGCCCCCGCCCCTTCGGTCACCACTTTGTTTCGCTGAATTAACGCAATCATGCTGTTACGAATATCGTCTTCGCTGACCAGCACAATGTCGTCGACTAATTCACGAACAATTTCGAAGGTTAATTTACCCGGTCGAGAAACGTCGCAGCCGTCTGCTAATGTGCCGGTAACCCGATGGTTAATAATTTCACCCGCCTGATACGACGCCGCCATGCCGTGAACGTTTTCAGACTGTACGCCGATAATATTAATGGTCGGGTTAATCGATTTTATTGCCGTTGCGATGCCAGCAATTAACCCGCCACCACCGATGGGCACAATAACGTTATCCACATCGTATAAATCTTCGAGAATTTCGAGGCCGATCGTGCCCTGGCCGGCGATCACTTTCGGGTCATCGTAAGGCGGGATAAAAATACGCCCTTCCATCTCAACGATTTCGCTCACTTTGGCGATCGTGTCGTTGAAGTTCTCGCCGTGCAGCACCACTTCCGCCGAGTAGTCACGCGTGGCGGCAACTTTGGATTTTGGCGCGCCCATAGGCATCACCACTTTGCCGTCGATGCCGAGCATGGCACAGGAAAGGGAGACGCCCTGCGCATGGTTTCCCGCAGAGCAGGCCACAACCCCTTTACGTCTTTCAGCATCGGTCAGCGAGCTTAATTTATTAAACGCGCCGCGAATTTTGAAGGAGCCGGTACGCTGCATATTTTCAAACTTCAGAAAGATTTCACCCTTACAGCGTTCGCTGAGATAATTCGAGCGCGGCATGCCGGTTTTATATATCTTTCCTGCCAGTCGTTTTCTGGCGTCCTGAATATCTTCAATGGTTACCGGGAGATCGTAGGTAATATGCATAATATCCTCGTTATAATAATTCATTCTTTTCGGGCAAAGTCAGGGTATCAGAGCACAGCTAAAATAAGCTCTGGGGTGTTTTTCAAAAACAGGAATTACTTATTTGGAAATTAATTATTCATCGTCGTCGTTCACTGGTCAGTGACGCATATTGTTTCGCCAGCTCAACTAACACTGACGCTGATTTTTTAATTCTGTAATTTTTTGACCACACGGCGGCATAGCGTGCTACCGGTAATTCATCTTCCACTGGTAGCACAATAAACTGGTCTGAACCGAACGGCGCAATCATGTCGCGGGGGATCACCGTCAGGTAGTCGGCATTGAGGACAAGGTTATAAATGGTGACGACGGAATCGGTCTGGACGATGTTTTCAATACTGATGTGGTTGTCTTGCAGGGTGGTCAGAAGTTCTTTGTAGTAGCCCATGTCGGTTTGCGGCATCACCCACTGCTCATGGGTGAGCGATGCCAGTGTCGTCGGGGCGGTGCACGTTCGTGATTTGCTGACCACCAGCACAAATTCAGACTCGAACAGCGGCTCGACATGCAGATCCTGCAGCAGCATTTCATCACTCAGCGTGCCGATGGCAAAGTCCAGCCGCCCGTCACGAATGGCGGGAAGGAAAGAAGAGAGCTGTGCTTCATACATGGAGACCCGCGCTTTCGGGAATACTTCCTTGAATTTTTTGATCATTTCAGAGAGGAACGTGAAGCCAATCAGCGAGGGATAACCAAACGAGACGTCCATGACGGTGCTAAAACTGAGGCTGTTAATCTCGCTCACCATGTTTTTCATCTCACGGGTGATCGACTCTGAGTACGAGAGCAGAACCTGGCCCGCCGCCGTCAGTTTTACACCCGTGTTTTTACGTACCATCACTTCCACACCGAAGTAAGATTCGATGTCACTGATAATTTTGCTGACGGCGGGTTGCGTCAGACCCAGTTGTCTTGCTGCAGAACCTATGGAGCCACTTTTAATGACTTCCTGAAATACCACGAGGTGCTGTGTTTTCGGTAGAATAATAGTGTTCATAATATTCTGCGCTTATTTCCCTATGACGGGGTGGATTCTACTCAATATTGTTTCAGGGGGTATGTGCTGTTACTCACAATTTGCCTTTTCGCACCCTTACCAGGAACTACCAGATCCCATTAAAAACCTTTTAAATCAATAAAATACAACCAACCAAATACGCTATTACGCTGATATTGATCAACAAAAATGGCGGTAATAAATTTATTTTATGGCGATAACCCGGATAAATTTTGCTGCGTTTAAAAAATCAATAAAGACTATCTTTCAGGCAATTAAAGAACAATAAATAGCCATTATTCATGTGAAACATTCTTTCAGTTTTTCGAAATTTACGGGCGTAATTTGACAGAGGTTCGGGAAAGAGTGGAATACGTCACACATTCTTAGGGTGAATGTTTTTAATTTCAAAATATACATATCAAATATGAAAACATTCGGGATCATCCAGTTAACATTCATAACAAATTAATCATACTCAAAACTCAGGATTTTTTAGCGGTAAATTTTGTGATAACGATCAGGATTAGACAGCAGAGCGGAAATGAATGGAGAACACAGTGAAATGTGCTTAATGTCGCAAATATGAGAATTGGTGTCGTTTGGGGGCCGGGTGGCACTGCGCTTAACCTGCGTACATACCCATTAAGCAAAAACCCCGCCGAAGCGGGGTTTTCTAAGAAGTTGAAGCTGACCGATAAGCCGGGTTCTGTCGTGGACAGTCATTCATCTAGGCCAGCAATCGCTCACTGGCTCAAGCAGCCTACCCGGGTTCAGTACGGGCCGTACCATGTGAACCCCTATTTGGCCTTGCTCCGGGTGGAGTTTACCGTGCCACGGACTGTTACCAGCCGCGCGGTGCGCTCTTACCGCACCCTTTCACCCTTACCTGATCCCACTTGCGTGGGCCATCGGCGGTTTGCTCTCTGTTGCACTGGTCGTGGGTTTCCCCCCCAGGCGTTACCTGGCACCCTGCCCTATGGAGCCCGGACTTTCCTCCCCTCCGCCCGTCTCCACCCGAAGGTGGACGACGACGAAGCGGCGACTGTCTGGTCAGCTTCGGCGCGCAGTATAGTGGGTTTGCACGCCGCTGTCACCCTTGGTTGTAGGGAAGCCGAAATTAGCGGGAGACTTCCACCTTCGCCAGTTTTTCGTAGTAGCACGCAATGGCACTGTGGTCAGCGGTGCCCAGGCCATCAGCACGTAGCGCCTGCATCATCTCCATGACGGCGGCGGTCAGCGGCAGTTGGGCCCCTACGCCGTGAGAAGTGTCCAGCGCGTTAGCCAGATCTTTAATGTGCAGGTCGATACGGAAACCGGGTTTGAAGTTACGATCCATCACCATCGGCGCTTTAGCGTCCAGCACCGTGCTACCCGCCAGCCCACCGCGGATCGCCTGGTAAACCAGATCCGGGTTGACGCCCGCTTTGGTGGCCAGAGTGAGCGCCTCCGACATGGCGGCAATATTCAGCGCCACAATCACCTGGTTTGCCAGCTTGGTTACGTTACCCGCGCCAATCTCCCCGGTGTGCACCACGGAACCGGCCATCGCTTTCATCAGATCGTAGTATTTGTCGAAAATCGCCTTATCGCCGCCGACCATGACCGACAACGTGCCGTCGATGGCTTTCGGTTCGCCGCCGCTCACCGGGGCATCGAGCATCTCGACGCCTTTCGCTTTCAGCGCCTCGCTGATTTCCCGGCTGGCCAGCGGTGCGATGGAGCTCATGTCGATCAACACCAGACCCGGCTTCGCGCCTTCGATAATGCCGTTCTCACCCAGCGCGACCTCTTTTACATGGGGAGAGTTTGGCAGCATGGTGATAATGACATCGCACTGCTCGGCAATGGCTTTGGCTGTGGTGGCGGTTTCTGCGCCAGCCGCCATCACTTCGGCCACGGCCTGCGAATTATGGTCTGAAACCACCAGGGAGTATCCTGCTTTGATGAGGTTTTTACTCATTGGTTTGCCCATAATGCCGAGGCCAATAAAACCCACTTTCAGCGTCATAATCTGTTTTCCTCAAGATGGTTATTTTTTAAAAGCGTCCGCTAATTTCTGCGTCGCAGAACGGAATACGCCGAGGTCGCTGCCGACGGCAACGAAGGTCGCGCCCCACTCCAGATAGCGGCGTGCGTCTGCTTCAACCGGCGCCAGAATGCCACACGGTTTGCCGTGCGCTTTGGCGCGGGCAAAGATGTGCTGAATGGCGCGCTGCACATCCGGGTGACCCGCATTGCCCAGGTGCCCAAACGCGGCCGCCAGATCGCTTGGGCCGACGAAAATGCCGTCCACGCCCTCGGTGGCGGCGATGGCATCCACGTTATCGACACCCTGCTGACTCTCAATCTGTACCAGAATGGTGATGTTGCTGTTGGACTGCGCAAAGTAGTCCGGTACGGTGCCAAACATGTTGGCGCGATGCGAAACGGAGACGCCGCGGATCCCTTCCGGCGGATAGCGTGTTGACGCCACGGCCTGTGCCGCCTCCTCCTGCGTTTCGACAAACGGGATCAGGAAGTTGTAGAAGCCGATATCCAGCAGGCGCTTGATGATCACCGGCTCGTTCGTGGGGACGCGGACCACCGGCGCGCTCTGGCTGCCTTTGAGCGCCATCAGCTGCGGAATAAAGGTGCTGATATCGTTCGGCGCATGCTCGCCATCAAGCACCAGCCAGTCGAACCCCGCCAGACCCAGCACTTCGGTGCTGATTGGGTTTGCCAGTGCGGACCAGCATCCAATTTGAATCTGGTGCGCCGCAAGCGCCGCTTTAAATTTATTTGGGAAGATAGCGTTATTCATCGTATTTACCTTTTTAATTCCGCAGCCCTGGTCAGTATATTTATTACCAGCGTTATATTTACTCTCTATTTCGGCGTGATAAAATCGTCATTCAGTATAATCGCCACTTTCCGGCAGCACATTGTTTTAATGCTCAAGTGTTACGCTCTGTTTCAATAATATTTTGAGCATATGCACAAACCACTGGGCGCTGATGCACAGAATCAGCCATTACTGGTTCGGGAGCGATCGCGATCACATTCTCACGCTCTGTCTCCTGACATGCTCTATTTTCGCAAGCTGCGTTTTTATTTTTGCCATAAGAAAATTGGCTGTATTTATTATCAGATTCTTTGCTGGAGAATATTGAACAATGGCCGACATTGAAATTCGACAAGCGTTGCCGACGGCGTTCTATATAAAAGTTCACGACACGGATAATGTGGCAATTATTGTGAACGACAATGGCTTAAAAGCCGGAACCCACTTCCCGGATGGCCTGGAGCTGATTGAACATATTCCGCAGGGGCATAAAGTGGCGCTCGTGGATATCCCGGCTCAGGGTGAAATCGTGCGTTATGGTGAAGTCATTGGCTATGCCGTCCGTGCCATTCCGCAAGGCAGCTGGATTGATGAGTCTCTGGTTGAGCTGCCAGAAGCCCCACCGTTGAACACCCTGCCGCTGGCAACCCGCGTCCCGGAGCCGCTGCCACCGCTGGAAGGGTACACCTTTGAAGGCTATCGCAACGCAGACGGCAGCGTTGGAACCAAGAATCTGCTCGGCATTACCACCAGCGTTCACTGTGTGGCAGGCGTGGTGGATTACGTGGTGAAACTCATCGAGCGCGATCTGCTGCCAAAGTACCCGAACGTTGATGGCGTGGTGGGGCTGAATCACCTTTACGGCTGCGGCGTGGCGATCAATGCCCCTGCGGCCGTGGTGCCAATCCGAACTATCCACAATATCGCCCTGAACCCGAACTTTGGTGGCGAAGTGATGGTGATAGGCCTGGGGTGTGAAAAGCTACAGCCTGAGCGCCTGCTGCAGGGCACCGAGGATGTAAAAGCCATTCCGGCCGACGAGGCCAGCATTGTACGTCTGCAGGACGAACGCCACGTTGGTTTCCGTTCGATGGTTGACGATATCCTTGAGGTTGCAGAGCGTCATCTGGCTAAACTCAATACGCGTCAACGTGAGACCTGCCCAGCTTCCGAGCTGGTGATTGGTACACAATGTGGCGGCAGCGATGCGTTTTCCGGCGTGACCGCCAACCCGGCGGTGGGTTATGCCTCCGACCTGTTTGTTCGCTGCGGGGCCACGGTGATGTTCTCTGAAGTGACAGAAGTGCGAGATGCCATCCATCTACTCACGCCACGCGCCATCAACGAAGAGGTGGGCAAACGCCTGCTCGAAGAGATGGCCTGGTACGATAACTACCTCAATATGGGAAAAACCGACCGTAGCGCCAACCCGTCCCCGGGGAACAAAAAAGGGGGTCTGGCGAACGTGGTGGAAAAAGCGCTCGGCTCTATCGCCAAATCCGGTCAAAGTGCCATTGTAGAAGTCCTCTCGCCGGGCCAGCGTCCAACGAAACGCGGCCTGATCTACGCGGCAACCCCGGCCAGTGACTTTGTTTGCGGCACCCAGCAGGTGGCTTCCGGTATTACGGTGCAGGTCTTTACCACCGGACGCGGTACGCCGTACGGCCTGATGGCGGTGCCTGTGATTAAAATGGCCACCCGCACTGAGCTGGCTAACCGCTGGTATGACTTAATGGACATTAACGCAGGCACCATCGCCACCGGGGAAGAGAGCATAGAAGAGGTAGGCTGGAAGCTGTTCCACTTTATTCTGGATGTGGCAAGCGGCAGGAAGAAAACCTTCTCGGACCAGTGGGGGCTGCACAATCAGCTGGCGGTGTTTAACCCGGCGCCGGTGACGTGAGTTTACTGTAAAACCTCCCATAGCATGGCTTCGGCCATGCTTTTTTTTCTTTCGATTCTTTCGCATTCTTACCTTTCATTTCGATTCTTTCATTTTTAAGATACCAATCACAAAAAACCATTCCGAAACCCTATATTGTCTTTCGCCTATACAAAACGAAAGGTTTCGGAGGAAAGATGTATATCATCTCGTCGAAAGCGATGCTGATAAAGGCACAGCGTGAAGGTTACGCTGTTCCGGCATTCAATATTCATAATCTCGAAACGCTGCAGGTGGTCGTCGAAACGGCCTCTGAGATGCGAGCTCCCCTGATCGTCGCGGGTACGCCCGGTACGTTTAGCTATGCCGGAACCGGGAACGTGGTCGCCATCGCCAGCGATCTGGCCAAAACGTACAACCAGCCACTGGCGATCCACCTCGATCATCACGAAGATTTCGACGATATCGCGCAGAAAGTACAGAGCGGGATCCGCTCTGCAATGATCGACGGATCTCATCATCCGTTCAGTGAAAATGTGGCACTGGTGAAGAGAGTGACGGACTACTGCCACCGCTACGACGTTAGCGTGGAGGCCGAACTTGGGCGTTTGGGTGGTCAGGAAGATGACCTGGTCGTCGACAGTAAAGATGCGCTTTACACCAACCCACAACAGGCGCGTGAGTTTGTTGAACTCACGGGTATCGACTCGCTGGCTGTTGCCATCGGCACTGCGCACGGCCTGTACAAAGCCACGCCAAAGCTCGATTTCGAGCGCCTGGCAGAGATCCGTAATCAGGTTGATATTCCGCTGGTACTGCACGGTGCCTCAGGATTGTCGACAGAAGATATCCGTAAGGCAATTAGCCTCGGGATCTGCAAAGTCAATGTCGCCACAGAACTCAAAATCGCCTTCTCAAACGCGCTGAAAACCTATCTCGCTTCACATCCCGATGCCAGCGATCCGCGTCATTACATGGTACCAGCCAAAAGTGCCATGCAAGAGGTGGTACGCAAGGTGATTATCGATTGTGGTTGTGAAGGAAAACTCTAACGTCCTGACCCGGAGGAATTGTGAAAGATATTATTGCCCGCCATAAGGCGGGAGAACACCTCGGTATTTGTTCTGTCTGTTCAGCTCACCCGCTGGTCATCGAAGCTGCACTGCGGTTTGATTTGAACACCAACAATAAAGTGCTGATTGAGGCCACTTCGAATCAGGTGAATCAGTTTGGTGGCTATACCGGCATGACTCCTGCCCATTTTCGCGATTTTGTATTGAACATTGCCAAACACGTTGGTTTTCCACGAGAGCGCCTGATTCTTGGAGGGGATCACCTGGGGCCTAACTGCTGGCAAAACGAACCGGCGGAAGCCGCGATGGATAAATCCGTTGAGCTGATCAAAGCCTATGTCGCTGCGGGATTTACCAAGATCCATCTGGACGCATCCATGTCCTGCGCCGACGACGCCATCCCGCTAGCGCCAGTGGTGGTAGCACAGCGTGCTGCGCGGCTGTGTAAAGCAGCTGAAGAGACGGCTACGGAGGAACAAAAGGCGGCACTGACCTACGTCATTGGTACTGAAGTTCCCGTACCAGGTGGAGAAGCCAGCAGTATTAACAGCGTGCATGTTACCCGTGTCGAAGATGCTGCACAGACGCTGGACACCCATCGAGTAGCCTTTAGCGAGCTCGGTCTGGAAGACGCCATGACGCGCGTGATTGCTATCGTGGTGCAACCAGGCGTGGAGTTCGACCATACCCAAATTATTCACTATCAGCCCCACGCGGCAGAGGCGCTTTCCGGCTGGATCCGCCAGACACCGATGGTCTACGAGGCGCATTCGACCGATTACCAGACCCGCCAGGCCTATCGCGCCCTGGTACGCGATCACTTCGCGATCCTGAAAGTTGGCCCGGCGCTCACTTTTGCCCTGCGTGAAGCCATCTTTGCCCTTGCGCAAATGGAGAAAGAACTTATCGCTCCTGAGCAGCGCAGCCACGTGCTGGCGGTGATCGACGAAGTGATGCTGAACGAGCCGGACTACTGGAAGAAGTACTACCGCCCGACCTGGAGCCAGGCGATGGTGGATATTCATTTCAGCTTGTCTGACCGCATTCGCTACTACTGGCCGCATCCGCGTATCCGTCAGGGTGTGAAGAAATTACTCGCCAACCTGAGTAACACCCCACTGCCACTTGGGCTGATCAGCCAGTTTATGCCCGTTCAGTTCGAACGATTGTCGATGAATGAGATCGTTGCAACGCCGCAAAATCTCATCATCGACAAAATACAGGATGTATTACGCGCCTATCGATTTGGCTGTACCCCTGAATACGTCTGATGCCCGGAGAGTCTATGAGTCACGTTTTTGTCCGTACCGGAATTGAGTTTGAAAATAGCCAGCTTGCGCTGGCACATATTGGCGAGGAGATGCTGGCGAAAGGGGTTGTGCATGCCACTTACCCAGCCGCACTTCTCGAAAGGGAGCTCAACTACCCCACCGGCATTACCCTCGAACGCCATGCGGTTGCGATCCCGCATTGTGAAGCGGTACATGCCAAAAGCCCTGCGATTTACCTGATTCGCCCGGACAAACCGGTGAATTTTCAGCAGGCGGATGATGATGGAGAGGTCGCGGTTTCACTCATTATCGCGTTAATTGTTGAAAACCCTACGGCGCAAATAAAACTGCTGCGCCGTCTTTTCAGCGAGCTACAAAACCCGGACACGCTGGACATGTTGCTGACTACGCCAGCCGATCGCCTGGCCGAGCAATTCCGGGAGACTATCCTTGAGCCTGCCTCCTGTGCACAGGCTTCATAACATACTGATAATAAAAAGGAGTACCCTATGAAACGTAAAGTTATTGTTGCCTGTGGTGGTGCCGTAGCCACCTCAACCATGGCGGCTGAAGAGATCAAAGAACTGTGTGAAGCCCACAACATAACGCTGGATCTGGTTCAGTGTCGGGTGACCGAAATTGAAACCTATATGGACGGTGCAGACCTGATCTGCACCACGGCAAAAGTCGACAGATCGTTTGGTGACATTCCGGTAGTTCATGGGATGCCGTTTGTATCAGGCGTCGGTATCGAAGCCCTGCAACAAAAAATCCTTACTATCCTCGAGGGTTAAGATCATGTTTACCGAAATCATGCGGTATATCCTCGACCTCGGTCCCACCGTCATGCTGCCCATCGTCATTATTATCTTCTCTAAACTTCTGGGGATGAAACTGGGCGATTGCTTCAAGTCCGGCCTGCATATCGGCATCGGCTTCGTGGGAATTGGGCTGGTCATTGGCCTGATGCTCGACTCCATTGGCCCTGCAGCCAAAGCGATGGCGGAACAATTCCAGATTAACCTGCACGTGGTGGATATCGGCTGGCCAGGTTCTTCCCCCATGACCTGGGCTTCCCAAATCGCACTGGTGGCGATCCCGGTAGCCATTGGGGTCAATGTCATCATGCTGGTCACCCGTATGACCCGTGTAGTGAATGTGGATATCTGGAACATCTGGCATATGACATTCACCGGGGCAATGCTGCACCTGGCCACTGGTTCTTACTGGCTGGGGATCCTTGGCGTGGTGGTTCACGCGGCCTTTGTCTACAAGCTGGGGGACTGGTTTGCCAAAGACACGCGAGACTTCTTCGGTCTGGAGGGAATTGCCATTCCTCACGGCTCGTCGGCGTATCTCGGTCCTGTCGCGGTGCTGGTCGATACGATTATCAACCACATTCCAGGTCTGAAGCAGATCCACTTTAGCGCCGACGATGTGCAGAAACGCTTTGGTCCGTTTGGCGAGCCCGTCACCGTCGGTTTTGTCATGGGGCTGGTCATCGGCATGCTGGCAGGATACGACGCGAAATCCGTTCTGCAACTGGCGGTGAAAACCGCTGCGGTGATGCTGCTGATGCCGCGTGTCATCAAGCCGATTATGGACGGCCTGACGCCAATTGCTAAACACGCCCGCAAACGCCTGCAGGCCAAATTTGGTGGTCAGGAGTTCTTAATTGGTCTTGATCCCGCGCTGCTGCTGGGCCATACGTCAGTGGTCTCCGCCAGTCTCATTTTCATCCCATTAACAATTCTGATTGCGGTACTGGTGCCGGGTAACCAGGTGCTGCCTTTCGGCGACCTTGCAACTATCGGCTTCTTCGTGGCAATGGCGGTCGCGGTTCATCAGGGTAATCTGTTCCGTACTCTCATCTCCGGCGTCATCATAATGGGTATCACATTGTGGATCGCCACACAGACCATCGGCCTGCACACCCTGCTTGCACAGAACGCGGGGGCGTTAAAAGCAGGTGGGCTTGTGGCATCCATGGATCAGGGCGGTTCGCCGATCACCTGGCTGCTCATCCAGCTCTTTACCTGGCAAAACGTGGTGGGATTCATCGTGATTGGTGCGATCTATTTTACTGGCGTACTGCTCACCTGGCGACGTGCCCGGGCGTTTACGGCGGTGGAGAAAAACGCCGATAACCCGCAAAGCCAGACGGTATCTTAATATCCGGGGAGCCATGCTCCCCTTCTTTTTCTGGAGTGAATCATGAAATCAGTGGTAATTCACGCTGAGGGCAACGTGCGCGTTGAAGAACGCCCGGTCCCTCAAATACAGGATGCGGATGATGTTCTGGTACGCATCGTTTGCTCAGGATTATGCGGCTCAGACATCCCGCGTATTTTTGCCAAAGGGGCGCACTACTACCCGATCACCCTGGGCCACGAATTTAGCGGACACGTCGAAGCCTGTGGTACAGATATAAAGGATCTCCAGGCCGGAGATCCTGTAGCCTGCATTCCACTCCTGCCCTGTTTTTCCTGCCCGGAGTGTGAAAAAGGCTACTACTCGCTGTGTAAGCAGTACCAGTTTGTCGGCTCACGCAGTGACGGTGGCAATGCGGAATATATTGTCGTGAAGCGCGCGAACCTGTTCCGCCTGCCAGCAGAGATGGCGATCGAAGACGGGGCATTTATCGAGCCTATCACCGTAGGGCTGCACGCGTTCCATCTGGCTTCGGGCTGCAAAGATAAAAATGTCATTATCGTCGGTGCAGGGACGATCGGTCTGTTGGCGATGCAGTGCGCGCTGGCACTGGGGGCAAAGAGCGTGACTGCAATTGATATCAACGACGATAAACTCGCCCTGGCGACAACCTTGGGCGCGACCCAGGTGTTCAACAGCCGGACCCTTAGCACCGATGACATTCTCAACGCGCTGAAGGACAACCGGTTTGATCAACTCGTGCTGGAAACCGCTGGAACACCACAAACTGTCTCGCTTGCCATTGATATTGCCGGTCCTCACGCCCAGGTGGCGCTGGTCGGTACATTACATCATGACCTGAATTTACCTGCTGCAACCTTTGGCAAAATATTGCGTAAGGAGCTGACGCTTCTGGGTAGTTGGATGAACTACTCAGCACCATGGCCTGGGGAAGAGTGGGAAACGGCAGTCCGCCTGCTCACCGGGAAAAAACTGCAACTGGAGCCACTCATTGCCCATACCGGCGACAGTGAGAGCTTCGCTCAGGCCGTGCAGGCTCTGAACGGCGCACCGATGCAGGGCAAAATTATGCTGCGTTTCGCCTAATCCCTCGAGCCAGCAACCTGAGCTGGCTCACATTTACTTTCGAATATTGCCTTACACCTTTCGCATACCTTCGATTAGAATAGGGACAATTAATTATCAGGCAATTCAATATGAACTCATTTGAGCGAAGGAACAAAATCGTTGACCTCGTCAACGCTCAGGGCAGCGTGATGGTGCAGGATCTATCAAATCTGTTTGGCATCTCTGAAGTGACCATTCGAACCGACCTGCGTCTGCTGGAAGAAAAAGGGCTGGTCACGCGCTTCCATGGGGGCGCCGCAAAGCCGGGCAGTAACCTGGCTGAAAGTGAGAATCAGGAAGTCGTACTGGAGGAACGCTACCAGCTGGCAAGCGATCCGAAAAAACGTATTGCTCAGGCCGCCGCCGCCCTGATCGAAGAAGGGATGACGGTTATTTTAGACAGCGGCAGTACCACTATGCTGATAGCCGAAGCGCTGGTGAGGAAAGCCAATATTACCGTCATCACCAACAGCTTGCCCGCTGCGTTTGCTCTTTCGGAAAATAAAGATATTACGCTGGTGGTTTGCGGCGGCACGGTACGCCATAAAACGCACTCCATGCACGGAACCATTGCCGAGCGTTCGCTTGCAGGTATCAGCGCGGATTTGATGTTTGTTGGGGCTGACGGCATTGATGCAACAAATGGTATCACCACCTTCAATGAAGGCTACTCCATCAGCAGCGTGATGGCCGCTGCCGCCCATAAAGTGATTGCCGTACTGGATGCCAGCAAGTTTAATCGTCGCGGGTTTAATCAGGTGCTGCCGATGGAGAAGATTGACTGTGTGATTACGGATGATGGGATCGGAAAACACGATAAAGACCAGCTGAGCAAAACGGGTACTGAGATCATTACGGTTTAGCGAAAGACGCAGATCGCCGGATGACCTGCGCAATTTTCTTTTCCGACATTTTTACCGACATTTATTCCGACACTCTGGATTTTGTAGGCCGGGCAAGCGCAGCGCCGCCCGGCAAAAACAGGCGGAGTATGACTTACTCCCCCTGCTGCTCCAGCGCATATTTATAGAGCGCATTCTTCTTCACGCCGTGGATTTCTGCCGCCAGTGCTGCTGCTTTCTTAAGCGGCAATTCAGCCTGTAGCAGTGCCAGAGTACGCAGCGCATCGGCAGGCAGTGCGTCCTCCTCCGCTTTATGCCCTTCGACAATCAGCACCATCTCACCCTTGCGACGGTTTTCGTCCTCTTTTACCCACGCCAGCAGTTCGCCGACCGGCGCGCCGTGAATGGTTTCCCAGGTTTTGGTCAGCTCGCGCGCCAGCACCACGTAGCGGCTCTCTCCCCAGACGGTCACCATATCTTCCAGGCTTTCCAGCAGGCGATGCGTGGATTCGTAGAAAATCAGCGTACGCGGTTCAGCTTCCAGCTCTTTTAACACGTCACGGCGGCCTTTGGATTTGGCGGGCAGGAAACCTTCATAGCAGAAACGATCGGACGGCAGGCCCGCTGCGCTCAACGCAGCAATCGCAGCACACGGTCCTGGCAGAGGGACCACCCGGATCCCGGCTTCACGGCAGGTACGCACCAGATGGTAGCCCGGGTCGTTAATCAGCGGCGTACCGGCGTCAGAGACGAGCGCAATGTTCTGCCCCTCTTTGAGCTTCGCCACCAGCGTTTCTGCTTTTTGCTGCTCATTATGATCGTGCAGGGCGAAGAGACGAGCGTTAATCGCAAAGTGTTGCAGCAATAAACCGGTATGCCGGGTATCTTCAGCGGCAATTAAATCAACAGCTTGCAATACGGTCAGTGCACGTTGGGTAATATCAGACAAATTCCCGATAGGAGTAGGTACAATATAAAGCTGGCCTTGAGAATTCTCTGCCGTTTCGTGTTGTTTCATTGTTTCGTCCGTATTGCCGATTTAATATTGAGCATTGCGTAAAAAAAATCACTGGATACAGTATGGTACCGTTAACGTTTCTTCGAAAAAAAGCCACGCGCAGCGTGCCGCTTCTGCTGGCAGCCCTGATCTTTGCAGGCTGTGGCACCCAGGCACCTGACCAGAGCACGGCCCATCTGCAGGGATCCGCTCAGGCTGATTCTGGCTTTTATCTGCAACAAATGTCGCAAAGCTCAAATGATACCAGGATCAACTGGCAATTACTCGCCATTCGTGCACTGCTGAAAGAGGGCAAAACCCAGCAGGCCGCCGAACTGTTCAACCAGCTTCCGCACGAGCTTAACGATGCCCAGCGTCTTGAGCAGAGCCTGCTCTCTGCCGAGCTGAAAGTCGCGCTGAAAGATTATGCCGCCGCGAAAAAGATCCTTGGCGACATCGACGTAAGCGCACTGGATAAAAATCAGCAGGCCCGTTTCTGGCAGGCGGGTATCACCGCTGAGCAGGGACGTCCTTCCCTGACGCTGCTGCGGGCGCTGATCGCCCAGGAGCCGCTGCTCGGCGGTGCTGACAAGCAGAAAAATATCGATGCCACCTGGCAGGCGCTCGCTTCAATGACCCAGGAACAGGCGCAGGCGCTGGTCATCAATGCTGATGAAAACGTGTTGCAGGGGTGGCTGGATCTGCAACAGATGTGGTTTAACAACCGCAGCGATCCAAACATGCTGAAAGCCGGTATTACCGACTGGCAAACGCGCTACCCACAAAACCCGGGCGCGAAAATGCTGCCGACACAGCTGGTGAACGTGCAGAACTTTAAGCCTGCCTCCACCAGCAAAATCGCCCTGCTTCTGCCGTTGAACGGCCAGGCGGCGGTATTTGGCCGCACCATTCAACAAGGTTTTGAAGCGGCGAAGAACGGTACCACGCCAGTGACCGGCAGTGCAGTTCCGGCGCAGGCAGCTCAGGCCGCAAACGTGAACGACGTTGTCAGCCCTTCCGCCGCGGAAACCAGCGACCTGACCACAGCACAAACGCCGCCGCAGGGGACGATGCAGAACCCGGTGACGGCACCGACCGCACCGACCACACCAGCGGCCGCAGCACCCGCGCCTGCGACTCCGGTAGAGACACAATCCGCACCGGCGACGGAGCCTGCAACAGCGGAGCAACCTCAACCGCAGACCACTGAGCCCGCAGCACAACCTGCCGCTCAGCCTGCTGCCCAGCCACAGGCCGCAGCCACCACCAGCGCTAACCCGGGCGCTGAGCTGAAAATCTACGACACCAGTTCTCAACCGCTCGATCAGGTTCTGGCGCAGGTGCAACAGGACGGTGCCAGCATCGTTGTGGGTCCGCTGCTGAAAAACAACGTCGAAGAGCTGATGAAGAGCAACACTGCGCTGAACGTGCTGGCGCTCAACCAGCCTGAACAGGTTCAGAACCGCGCCAATATCTGCTATTTCGCCCTCTCTCCGGAAGATGAAGCCCGCGATGCGGCGCGTCATATTCACGAGCAAGGGAAACAGTCTCCGCTGCTGCTGATCCCTCGCAGTACGCTGGGCGATCGCGTCGCCAACGCCTTTGCCGAAGAGTGGCAGAAGCTGGGCGGCGGCATCGTGCTGCAGCAGAAATTCGGCTCCGTCTCTGAACTGCGCGCGGGCGTTAACGGCGGCGCGGGTATTGCGCTTAACGGCAGCCCGGTGAGTGCAAGCCTGCCACAGCAGCAGAGCGTGACGATTGGCGGTCTGACCATCCCTGCCCCACCTACCGATGCGCAGATTAACGGTGGCGGTAAAGTGGATGCGGCCTATATTGTCGCTACGCCGCAAGAGATTGCCTTTATCAAGCCGATGATCGCCATGCGTAACGGCAGCCAGAGCGGCGCCACGCTCTACGCCAGCTCTCGCAGCGCACAAGGCACCGCAGGCCCGGATTTCCGCCTGGAGATGGACGGCCTGCAGTACAGCGAAATTCCGATGCTGGCGGGCAGCAATCCGGCCCTGATGCAGCAGGCGCTGAGCGCAGTCCGTAACGACTACTCGCTGGCGCGTCTGTACGCGATGGGCGTCGATGCCTGGACGCTGGCGAACCACTTTACCCAAATGCGTCAGGTGCCGGGCTTTGAGCTAAACGGCAATACCGGCGATCTGACGGCCACTCCGGATTGCGTGATTAACAGGAAGTTATCATGGCTCAAATACCAGCAGGGACAAATCGTCCCGGCCAGTTAAGCCGTAAAGAGACCGGCGACGCCTGGGAATTAAAAGCGCGTCGCTGGCTTGAGGGCAAGGGACTGCGCTTTATCGCCGCTAACGTTCGCGGACGTGGCGGCGAAATCGATCTGATCATGAAAGAGGGTCAGGTCATTGTGTTTGTGGAAGTACGCTACCGACAGTCTTCCCGTTTTGGCGGTGCTGCCGCCAGCGTGACACCCGCCAAACAACATAAATTATTACAGACTGCCCACTTGTGGCTTGCCCGCCATAATGGGAGTTTTGATACTGTGGATTGCCGGTTCGATGTGTTAGCCTTCACCGGAAACGAGATCGAATGGCTGAAAAACGCTTTTGGCGAAGACGCATAATTAAGATTTAAAAGGGATAACGTGCTCGAAAGAATTAAAGTGTGCTTCACAGAAAGCATTCAGACTCAGATTGCCGCGGCAGAAGCCCTCCCTGACGCAATCTCTCGCGCCGCCATGACGCTGGTGCAGTCCCTGCTCAATGGCAACAAAATCCTCTGTTGTGGCAATGGCACGTCCGCTGCCAACGCACAGCATTTTGCTGCCAGTATGATCAATCGTTTTGAAACAGAACGCCCCAGTTTACCTGCCATTGCACTTAATACCGATAATGTGGTCTTAACAGCGATTGCTAACGATCGTCTGCATGACGAGATTTACGCTAAGCAGGTGCGTGCCCTGGGCCATGCGGGCGATGTGCTGCTGGCTATCTCCACGCGCGGCAATAGCCGTGACATTGTCAAAGCCGTCGAAGCCGCCGTTACCCGCGATATGACTATCGTTGCCTTAACCGGCTATGACGGGGGCGAGCTGGCGGGCCTGCTGGGGCCGCAGGATGTGGAAATCCGCATTCCGTCTCACCGTAGCGCACGCATTCAGGAGATGCATATGCTCACGGTGAACTGCTTATGTGATTTGATCGATAACACGCTTTTCCCTCACCAGGATGATTAAGGAGTTCTCATGAAGGCTTTATCGACCCTCGCAGTCCTTATGTCTGCATTACTGCTGCAGGGATGTATCGCTGCGGCTGTCGTGGGTACCGCTGCCGTCGGCACCAAAGCAGCGACCGATCCGCGCACCGTTGGCACCCAGGTAGATGACGGCACGCTGGAGCTGCGCGTCAACAGTGCGCTGTCGAAAGACGAGCAAATTAAGAAAGAAGCGCGCATCAACGTGACGGCTTACCAGGGCAAAGTGCTGCTGACAGGCCAGGCGCCAAATACTGACCTCTCCAGCCGCGCAAAACAGATCGCGATGGGCGTAGAGGGCACTGCGGAAGTCTTCAACGAAGTCCGTCAGGGGCAGCCAATCAGCCTTGGTACCGCCTCCAATGATACGTGGATCACCACCAAAGTCCGTTCCCAGCTGCTGGGTTCAGACCAGGTGAAATCATCCAACGTGAAAGTGACGACCGAAAACGGCGAAGTGTTCCTGCTGGGTCTGGTTACCGACCGTGAAGGGAAAGCGGCGGCCGATATCGCCAGCCGGGTGAGCGGCGTGAAACACGTCACCACCGCATTTACCTACATTAAGTAATTCCCACCTGACTGTAAGCCCGGTGAGCGCTCGCGCCACCGGGCTTTTTTCACAGAAGCGCAATACTCCCCACAATCACCCCACTCAACGCCACCAGCCCTGCGGTGAGCCACAGCGCTTTCGCCGGGAATGACTTACGCAGCATGATAAGCGACGGCAGGCTGATGGCAGGCAAGGTAATGAGCAACGCCAGTGCCGGTGCAGTGCCCATGCCGGCCAACATCATGGTCTGCACAATCGGAATTTCAGCGGCCGTTGGGATCACAAACAGACAACCGGCTACGGCCATCGCAATGACCCACATAAGGGTATTGTCAATGGTGCCGTCGGCATGCGGGAATAGCCAGACGCGTGCGGCCCCGAGCACCAGCACCGCCAGGATATACACAGGAATGGTGCTCCAGAAAAGCTGCCACAGAGCATTCCCCCAGCGCGCAAAGAAGCTTCCCTGTGGCTCGCTTACATCAAGCTCAATGGCGGCCGGTTCAACGGCGTTATCTTTCACCCATTTCTGCACCAGCGTTGCCACCACCAGCACCGTCAGCAGACCGGCCACCAGGCGGATAAAGGCGAAATGCCAGCCCAGCACACAGCCCATAAACACCAGCGTTGCCGGGTTTAACAGCGGGTTGCCCATCCAGAACGCCAGCGCACCGCCCATAGAGACTCGCTGACGGCGCATACCGGCGGCGACAGGCGCGGCACAGCACGAACACATCATGCCCGGCAGGGAGAAAATGGTCCCCAGCAGGGTGCCCTGAAAGCGTGGCTGCCCCAGGGTTTTCACCAGCCAGTGACGCGGGATAAGCACCTGAATCAACGAGCCCAGAATGACGCCTAATACGGCGGCTTTCCAGACGGCAAGGAAATAGACCATGGCATAATCCCACGCCGCGCGAAGCGGGCTGGAATCAGCGTGAGCGAGAATAGATTTACCGATGCTGTGCGTTTCGGCGGCAGTGAAGGCTTTACCGTAGTACGGCTGCCATTTCACATACCAGAGGCCGATAATGACCACGAGAAAGAAGAGCGCGGGCTTCCACCATTGGACAGGTGTTGCCGCCTGAGATGAAGACTGACCAGTCATAGCATTCCCCGGAGAGTGTTATTTAATTAGCCGGGGGAGTTTACGCCTCGCCCTGCGCGATTTCACGCAGTTTCGCCGAAGGGATGATATTCACTCCCTCCTGCGATGGTGACAGCCCCTCTTTTAACATCGCACGCGCCACATCGCGCGCCTCGATGGATTTCCAGTTACCGGGGAGAATGCGGAACAACGGGGCAAACATCGACTCGTTAAAACGACGCTCGTCGCGATGCCCCAGCAGCATGGAGGGACGGACTATTGTCAACCGCTCCCACTTCTGGGCAATCAGGGCCTCTTCCATCTCGCCCTTCACCTTGCTGTAAAAGAACGGCGAACGGGCGCTGGCGCCCAGCGAGCTGACCACCACAAAATGGGTGGCACCCAGCTTTTTCGCCGTTAGCGCCGTATCGACCACCAGCGTATAGTCAGCATGAACAAACGCCTCTTTACTGCCCGCCTCACGCCGCGTTGTCCCGAGGCAGCAAAAGGCGATATCGATGGGATCCTGCACCTGCGCCAGTGCGTCGGTCAGCTGTGGATCGTGAGGATTAAAAACGCCAGAAATGTCCGCCAGCGGTCGACGTGTCGGGGCCGCAATGTAGTTCACCCTGCGATCCTGGATCAGCAGCCGCAGCAGATGATCGCCCACCAGCCCGGTTGCCCCCGTAATCAGTACCTGACTCATTTCATCCCCTTTACAGAATAGTCCGTTTGCGAACTCAGCATGGTCAACCACACTTAGAAGTCTGTTACCGGTAAGTATTTACCACAAACGGGAAAAAAACAGTCTGAAGCGAAAACAACGGAGGAAGCATGGGTAAAAAAATCGCAGTCCTGATTACCGACGAGTTTGAAGATTCAGAATTCACCTCACCTGCTGAGGCGTTCCGCAAGGCGGGACATGAGGTCATCACCATTGAGAAAGAGGCGGGAAAAACGGTGAAAGGCCATAAGGGCGAGGCCAGCGTGACCATCGATGAGACCATCGATAACGTCAGCCCGTCTGATTTTGATGCCCTGCTGTTACCCGGCGGTCATTCACCGGACTCCCTGCGCGGCGACGAGCGCTTCGTAACGTTCACCCGCGATTTTGTCTCCACCGGAAAACCGGTCTTTGCTATCTGCCACGGTCCGCAACTGCTTATCAGCGCGGATGTGGTGCGCGGGCGTAAACTCACTGCCGTGAAACCGATCGTTGTCGATCTGAAAAACGCGGGGGCCGAGTTTTACGATCAGGAGGTGGTCAACGACAAAGACCAGCTGATCACCAGCCGAACCCCGGACGATCTGCCGGCGTTCAACCGCGAAGCGCTACGCCTGCTCGGCGCGTAGCCAGTGCAGCTTTTTGCCAAAGCCCAGCGTGTTGTCGGTAAATTTCAGCTCATCAAGGCGGATTTCCCACACCGGGGCTTTTAAAGCGGCGGCTACCGGAAAGCGGCGCGTGTAGTGCTTACGGCGCGCGTCGCTCTCTTCACCGTCCAGACGACGGATCTCCCCTTTAAACTGTACCCCACGGATCAGTGCCACCGTTTTAGGCTGACCGTTAACTGTCCCTGCCACCTTCGCCTGCTGACCGGTCATCTGCGCGTGGCGCGTTTTATCTTCACTCATCACATAAAACGCAACGCGCTCAGGGTCATAATAGTAAAACGCATTCGCGCACCACATTTCACCGTCGTCATACACGCACCAGGTGACAACATGCTGTTTTGCCAGCCAGCGGTTAATGGCAGCCAGAGTTTCCATTTTCGTTCTCTCTCATGCTATGGTGCGTTCACCTTAACATACTGAATCTGTTTACCGTGTGCTGGTTTCTCTATCTTGTCCGTACCGCCGATAACGCTCTCTACACCGGGATCACGACCGATGTGGCGCGGCGTTTTCTTCAGCATCAAACGGGAAAAGGGGCAAAAGCACTGCGGGGGAAAGGAGAATTGACGCTCGCCTTTTCTGCCCCCGTGGGTGACAGATCGCTGGCGTTAAGAGTGGAATACCGCATTAAGCAGTTGACGAAGCGCCAGAAAGAGCGCCTCGTCACCGGAGACGGATCGTTTGAGGCGCTGTGTGAAAGCCTGATTAGAAGCGATTAAAATGGTCGTGATACTCCACGAGGCCATTTACGCCGTTGAGCGCGTCATCCGCCAGACGGTGCACCTGGAAGGCAGTTTCGGTGCCCGGCCAGCGACAGCGGAGATCGTACTGCGCCGCCGGCTCGAAGCCCAGGCGACCATAGAAAGCAGGATCGCCCAGCGTCACCACCGCGGCATAGCCAAACTCATTGAGCGAGTCCAGCCCTTCATACACCAGCTGACGTGCCAGCCCTTGTCCACGATAGTGTTCATCTACCGCCAGCGGCGCCATTCCTACCCACTGTAATTCTTCACCCTGAACGGTTACCGGGCTGAAGGCAACATAGCCCACCACCTGACCTTCGTCATCGGTGGCAACCAGCCCCAGCGTGATCAGGCCGTCTTCGCGGAGATCGTGGACCAGTTGGGCTTCTGCGTCGCTCGCAAAAGAGCGGCGTAACAACGCATCGATACCCGGTGCATCAATCCCAATTTCGACTCGAATCAGCATGGCTCACCTACTGAAGTGTGTTTACTGTCAGGCGGGGTTTTCAGCCCGGCCTCAACGAAATCTGCCATTTGCATTAACATCACGCGCAGCGCTTTTGGCATCTGCTCCAGCTCAATGGCATCCATTAAATTTTTGACGTACAGACCCAGTTCCGTATCGCCTTCAATGACCAGACGGCGCTGGAAAAAGAGGGTATCCGGATCCTGCTTACGCGCGGCGATCATCAGCAGATCGCAGGCGTCGGCGCTAAAGCTCACATCCGCGTCGGCGGACTGGCGCACAATCAGCTGATCATTCTCGACGGAGGTAAACCAGCGCAGACCGATATCACGCACTTCAATGCTTAACCAGCGGCCTTCCAGGAACGCCAGTTCGCCTTCCTGCAGCGCCTGGCGGAACTGCCAGCTCAGGAGCTGCTCCAGCACCTGACGTTTAAGCGCGAACGGCGCCAGTTTTACCGGCACGCTCAGCATTGATGGACCAAATTGTACGAGACGTGAACGCAGTTTATCCAGCACGAGCTTTACTCCCTGATAGCGATAGTCCGGGTATTTTGCCATATCCGGAGGAGAACATAGCGGCGTAAATCAACAAACCGTCGTCCGGTGTACCTCATTATTGGTGCCATCAATACGCCATTAGCTGCCTTAAATCAAAAATTGTCGCGTATGGGTTAATTAAAATCCCAGCTCGTTAACATTTTTGCTCTCGACGACATCAGGATAAATTATGGAGCTGCTCTGCCCTGCCGGAAACCTTCCGGCGCTTAAGGCGGCCATCGAAAATGGGGCCGATGCGGTCTATATCGGGCTGAAAGATGATACTAACGCCCGCCATTTTGCTGGCCTCAACTTTACGGAGAAAAAGCTTCAGGAAGCCGTTAACTTCGTACATCAGCACCGCCGCAAATTGCATATTGCCATCAATACCTTTGCCCATCCTGATGGCTATGCCCGCTGGCAGCGCGCGGTGGATATGGCAGCACAGCTGGGTGCCGATGCGCTGATTCTGGCCGACCTCGCCATGCTAGAGTATGCGGCAGAACGCTATCCTCATATTGAGCGCCATGTCTCTGTTCAGGCCTCTGCCACCAACGAAGAGGCGGTACGTTTTTATCATCAAAACTTTGACGTGGCCCGGGTGGTTTTACCGCGCGTGCTCTCTATTCATCAGGTTAAGCAACTCGCGCGCGTCACGCCAGTGCCGCTGGAAGTTTTTGCCTTTGGTAGCCTGTGCATCATGGCTGAAGGCCGCTGCTATCTCTCCTCGTATTTAACCGGTGAATCCCCTAATACCGTTGGTGCCTGCTCGCCTGCCCGCTTTGTTCGCTGGCAGCAAACGCCACAGGGGTTGGAATCTCGCCTGAATGAGGTACTGATTGACCGCTATCAGGACGGTGAAAACGCTGGCTACCCGACGCTGTGCAAAGGCCGCTATCTGGTTGACGGCGAGCGTTATCACGCGCTGGAAGAACCCACCAGCCTCAACACGCTGGAACTGCTGCCGGAACTGCTGGCCGCTAATATTGCCTCAGTGAAGATTGAAGGTCGCCAGCGCAGCCCGGCCTACGTCAGTCAGGTGGCGAAAGTCTGGCGTCAGGCCATTGACCGCTGCATGGCAGATCCGCAGAACTACGCCCCGCAATCGGCCTGGATGGAGACGCTCGGCGCAATGTCTGAAGGCACCCAAACCACGCTTGGCGCGTATCACCGTAAATGGCAGTGAGATAACCATGAAATATTCATTAGGACCGGTACTCTACTACTGGCCAAAAGAGACGCTGGAAGATTTTTATCAACAGGCCGCGACCAGCAGCGCCGATGTGATTTACCTTGGCGAAGCGGTATGCAGCAAGCGCCGTGCCACCAAAGTGGGCGACTGGCTGGAGATGGCGAAAAGCCTGGCCGGGAGCGGCAAACAGGTGGTGCTCTCTACGCTGGCGCTGGTACAGGCCTCATCTGAACTGGGTGAGCTGAAGCGCTACGTGGAGAACGGCGAGTTTCTGCTGGAGGCCAGCGATCTTGGCGTGGTGAATATGTGCGCCGAACGCAAGCTGCTGTTTGTCGCGGGCCATGCATTGAACTGCTATAACGCCGTGACCCTGCGCCTGCTGCTGAAACAGGGGATGACGCGCTGGTGCATGCCGGTAGAGCTGTCGCGTGACTGGCTGGTAAACCTCCTGAACCAGTGTGACGAGCTGGGTATTCGCAACCAGTTTGAAGTGGAAGTGTTGAGCTATGGCCATCTGCCGCTGGCGTACTCTGCCCGCTGCTTCACTGCCCGCTCTGAAGATCGCCCGAAAGACGAGTGCGAAACCTGTTGCATCAAGTACCCGAACGGACGCAGCATGCTGTCGCAGGAGAATCAGCAGGTGTTTGTCCTGAACGGCATTCAGACCATGAGTGGTTATGTGTATAACCTTGGTAACGAGCTGGCGTCGATGGACGGACTGGTGGACATGGTGCGTCTGTCCCCGCTAGACACCAGTGTGTTTGCCATGCTGGATGCTTTTCGCGCCAATGAAAACGGCGCATCGCCGCTGCCGCTGACGGCAAACAGTGACTGTAACGGCTACTGGAAGCGGCTGGCCGGACTGGAGCTGCAGGCCTGAAAAAGGCTCACTTTGTTAACAACGGTTATCATTATTTAATGCAGTATTAAAGATTGACCGTCGACAAAGTGAGCTGTTATGACTGACAAAACCCTTCCGTTTTCGGTGCTGGATCTGGCGCCGATCCCACAAGGCTCCTCGGCAAGAGAAGCCTTTTCGCACTCTCTCGATCTGGCTCAACTGGCCGAAAAGCGTGGCTATCACCGTTACTGGCTGGCGGAGCATCATAACATGGTCGGCATCGCCAGCGCTGCCACCTCGGTGCTGATTGGCTATCTGGCCGCGAACACCACCACTCTGCACCTGGGATCCGGTGGCGTGATGCTGCCAAACCATGCGCCGCTGGTGATCGCCGAGCAGTTTGGTACGCTGAATACCCTCTACCCGGGCCGTATTGATTTAGGCCTTGGCCGTGCGCCGGGCAGCGACCAGCCCACCATGCGCGCCCTGCGTCGCCATATGAGCGGTGACATCGACGATTTCCCGCGTGATGTGGCTGAACTGGTGGACTGGTTCGATGCGCGTGACCCGAACCCGCACGTGCGCCCGGTGCCGGGCTATGGCGAGAAGATCCCGGTATGGCTGTTAGGCTCAAGTCTTTATAGCGCGCAGCTTGCTGCACAGCTGGGGCTGCCCTTCGCGTTCGCCTCCCACTTCGCACCGGATATGCTGCATCAGGCGCTGCATCTCTACCGCACGAACTTCAAACCTTCTGAAAGGCTGGAGAAACCGTACGCGATGGTGTGTATCAACATCATTGCCGCCGACAGCAATCGCGATGCGGAATTCCTGTTTACCTCCATGCAGCAGGCGTTTGTGAAGCTGCGTCGCGGTGAGACCGGCCAGCTTCCACCGCCGGTGGAGAATATGCATCAGCTGTGGTCAGCTTCCGAGCAGTATGGTGTTCAACAGGCGCTGAGCATGTCGCTGGTGGGAGATAAAGCGAAGGTGCGTCACGGGCTTGAGGCGGTGCTGCGCGAAACGCAGGCTGATGAGATTATGGTTAACGGCCAGATTTTCGATCATCAGGCGCGTTTGCACTCGTTTGAGCTGGCGATGCAGGTGAAAGAGGAGTTGGTGGGGTAGTTTTTTTGCCCGGTGGCGCTTCGCTTACCGGGCCTACGGGATCGCGTAGGCCGGATAAGGCGTAGCCGCCATCCGGCACAAAAACTTACTGATATACCGGCAACAGATTAAAGCTCGACAGCACGTGGACCAGCGCGTTACCAACACCAAACACCAGAATCAGTGCAATCATCGGTTTACCGCCCCAGACGCGGAATTTCGGGCTACCGAAGCGCTGACGGGATTTACGCGCCAGCAGCGCCGGCACAATTGCCGCCCAGATGGTAGCCGCCAGACCGGCATAACCAATGGCGTACAGGAAGCCGTTCGGCCACAGCAGGCCGCCCACCATCGGTGGCAGGAAGGTCAGCAGTGCGGTTTTGAAGCGCCCCATCGCGGAGTCATCAAAGCCAAACAGGTCCGCCAGATAGTCAAACAGGCCGAGCGTCACGCCGAGGAAAGAGCTCGCAACCGCAAAGTTGGAGAATACCACCAGCAGCAGATCCAGACTGCGGCTGTTCAGCACGCCGCTCAGCGCCTGCACCAGCACATCAATATTCCCGCCCTTCTGCGCAATACCGATAAACTCAGGACGCGGGATGTTGCCCATCGTCCCCAGCAGCCAAATCA
This sequence comes from Enterobacter sp. SENG-6, assembly GCF_001605945.1. Taxonomy (NCBI): domain Bacteria; kingdom Pseudomonadati; phylum Pseudomonadota; class Gammaproteobacteria; order Enterobacterales; family Enterobacteriaceae; genus Enterobacter; species Enterobacter sp. SENG-6. Next base: position 122,962 of record NZ_LOMM01000076.1, on the reverse strand, counting down.
CATACAGCCCCAGCGCCAGCAGCGTACCGTAGACCAGACACTTGACGATTGTCCGCGGGTCTTTGCCGTAGTATTTCATCAGGCTCGGTACGTTGCCGTGGTAGCCAAACGACGCAAGACAGAACGGCAGGGTCATCAGCAGATACGGCGTATACGACGTATTGGTTTCAGCCACGTTAAACAGTGTTGACGGGGTAACGTGCCCCAGCAGGCTACCGAAGGTCAGGAAGAAAGTGATGACCTTTGCGCCCAGTACGATGGCCGTCATCCGGCTCACCGCTTTGGTACTCATCCAGACGATAAACGCGACACCCAGCGCAAAGCACAACCCGGCCAGACGCGCCGGAACGTTCAACGACATCTCCGAAAAGGTGTGATGCAGAATCGAGCCGCTTGCTGAGATGTACGCGTAGGTCAGGATGTAGAGCACAAACGCGATGGAAAGGCCGTTCACCAGGTTCCAGCCTTTACCCAGCAGATCTTTCGTGATGGTGTCGAAGCTGGAGCCAATGCGGTAGTTCAGGTTGGCTTCAAGGATCATCAGCCCTGAATGGAGCATACAGAACCAGGTGAAGACCAGCGCAGCCAGCGACCAGAAGAACCACGCACCGGACATGACCACTGGCAGGGAGAACATCCCGGCACCAATAATGGTTCCGCCGATGATCACCACGCCGCCAAGCAGCGAAGGTGACGTTTGGGTGGTGGTTAGTGTCGCCATACAGCCATATCTCCAGTCAAAAATGTGGTTTGCATTTTAATGCGCTGCACTGTACCAGTACAAGAGTACAAAGGGAATAAAAAAAGCCCCGATAGTCTTTATCGGGGCTGTATATATTACTTTACGTCAGAAACGAAAGGCTTACGCGTCACCAAAACGACGACGGCTGGTGCCTTCTTCACGACGTGGGCCACGGCTATCACGGCGTTCACCGGAGAAACGACGACCTTCACCACCGCGACCTTCGCTACGACCGCCTTCACGACGCTCGCCACCGAAACCGCGACCACCGCCACGACGTTCGCCGCCACGGTCAGGACGTGGCTGTGCATCGCCCAGCAGCTGCATGTTCATCGGCTTGTTCAGGATGCGGGTGCGAGTAAAGTGCTGCAGTACTTCGCCCGGCATGCCTTTTGGCAGCTCGATGGTGGAGTGAGATGCGAACAGCTTGATGTTACCGATGTAACGGCTGCTGATGTCGCCTTCGTTCGCGATCGCGCCAACGATATGACGAACTTCAACACCATCATCACGGCCCACTTCAATGCGGTACAGTTCCATTTCGCCAGCGTCACGACGCTCACGACGTGGACGGTCTTCGCCACCACGCTCTGAACGGTCACCACGTGTGCCACGATCGTTACGGTCACCACGGCGTTCGAAGCGATCGTCACGATCGCGGAACTCACGACGAGGACGCATCGGTGCATCTGGTGGCACGATCAGGGTACGTTCGCCCTGTGCCATCTTCAGCAGTGCTGCAGCCAGCGTTTCGATATCCAGCTCTTCGCCTTCAGCGGTTGGCTGAATCTGCGCCAGCAGCGCACGGTACTGATCCAGGTCGCTGCTTTCCAGCTGCTGCTGGACTTTCGCGGCGAATTTTTCCAGACGGCGTTTGCCCAGCAGTTCTGCGTTTGGCAGCTCCGCTTCCGGAATGGTCAGCTTCATGGTGCGTTCAATGTTACGCAGCAGACGACGCTCGCGGTTCTCAACGAACAGCAGGGCGCGACCCGCACGACCTGCACGACCGGTACGGCCGATACGGTGAACGTAAGACTCGGAGTCCATTGGGATGTCGTAGTTTACAACCAGGCTGATACGCTCAACGTCCAGACCACGTGCTGCCACGTCGGTTGCAATCAGGATATCCAGACGACCGTCTTTCAGACGCTCCAGCGTCTGCTCACGCAGAGCCTGGTTCATGTCGCCATTCAGCGCTGCGCTGTTGTAGCCGTTACGCTCCAGGGCTTCAGCCACTTCCAGGGTCGCGTTTTTGGTACGAACGAAGATAATCGCCGCATCAAAATCTTCCGCTTCCAGGAAACGCACCAGCGCTTCGTTTTTGCGCATGCCGTACACAGACCAGTAGCTCTGGCTGATGTCCGGGCGAGTGGTAACGCTGGACTGAATGCGCACTTCCTGCGGCTCTTTCATGAAGCGGCGGGTAATGCGACGGATTGCTTCTGGCATGGTGGCAGAGAACAGAGCGGTCTGGTGACCTTCCGGGATCTGCGCCATGATGGTTTCTACGTCTTCGATGAAGCCCATACGCAGCATTTCGTCGGCTTCATCCAGTACCAGACCGCTCAGTTTAGAGAGATCCAGTGTACCGCGCTTCAGGTGATCCAGCAGACGGCCCGGCGTACCGACAACAATCTGTGGGCCCTGGCGCAGGGCGCGTAACTGCACGTCATAACGCTGGCCGCCGTACAGGGCTACCACGTTTACACCGCGCATGTGTTTAGAGAATTCCGTCATCGCTTCCGCAACCTGAACCGCCAGTTCACGGGTTGGAGCCAGGACGAGGATCTGCGGTGCACGCAGGTCCGGATCAATGTTGTTCAGCAGCGGCAGCGAGAATGCTGCGGTTTTGCCGCTACCAGTCTGGGCCATGCCCAGCACGTCACGACCAGAGAGCAGATGTGGGATACATTCTGCCTGGATCGGAGATGGTTTTTCGTAACCGAGATCGTTAAGAGCTTCAAGGATAGGAGCCTTCAGGCCCAGATCTGCAAAAGTGGTTTCGAATTCAGCCATGTAGTACGAGTGCCTCAATGTCAATGGCGGCCAGTCTACTTAGCTCATCGTGAAAATGATCTGCAATTTTCATTGAAAAGTGTGAACCGGCTCAAATTAGGTGTATTGACGAACAACAACGCCCTCACCAGTGAAGGTGATGGCAATCAAAAAGATTACGGGCTGATGTTTATGTCGTCAGCTATTGCTGGTCCGATTCTGCCAGGTCATCTTGCTCCTGGCCCAAGAGCGATAATTCCAACAATGCATAACGGTGCTCAACGAAGTTGTGTACGTTGTTAGCAACCGCTAATTTGAACAGTGCCGTAGCGCTGTCCTTATCCCCCAGACTTAGGTAGTACTTACCTAAATAGAAGTTGGTTTCACTGAGATGCTCAGCGAGCGAGGTGTTATCCGTTGCGTCCGCCTTGAGGCGTTCCATCAGCGTTGCTTCGCTAATGTTGCCCAGGTAGAACTCGACAATGTTCCATCCCCACTGTTCCTTGTCCGATTTGTCGAAGCGCTGTTTCAGTGCCTCTTTTGCCTGCTTCTCATCGAGCTTCTGCTCAACGATGTAAAGCCACAGGCTACGGAAAGGATCATTAGGATCGTCTTGATAAAACGCCAGCAGATCATCTTGCGCTAACTTATCACGACCGCCGTAATACAATGCGATGCCGCGATTCAAGTGCGCGTAGTTGTAAGTTGGATCAAGCTCAAGTACAGAATCAAACGCTTCATAGGCAGCATCAAAATTGCCTGCCTGCGTTAAATAAATGCCTAAGTAATTGAATACTTCAGGCATATCAGGTCGGATAGCCAGCGCTTGTGAGAAATCATTTCGCGCTAATGCCCTCAGACCGAGACTATCATACAACACTCCGCGCTCATATAAAAGCTGTGCGCGTTCGTCATCGGTTAAAGCCCGACTGGCAAGAATTTGTTCCATGCGTGCCAGAATCACTTCCTGCTGCAAAGTCGGTTGCAATGGCACTGCGAGGACTTCGCTCTTACGCCAGGCAGAGTTGCTGCATCCTGCCAGCGTTAAAGCTGTCGCAACGAAACACCAGCGCAAAAAAGGCTTCATTTCCCACTCCCGAAGACAACTATTGGATGAACGTCCTGTCCCCCGGCGGCTTAACAAGGCGTCCTGCCTGATAATGGCCCTCCGCGATGCGGAGGGCAAATGGCAACCTTACTCGCCTTGCTGTTCTGCTGCCGGTGCTTCTGGCGCAGCAGCTGGCTGAGACTGCTCGGTTGCTTCTTTAATGCTCAGACGGATACGGCCCTGGCGGTCAACTTCCAGAACTTTAACCGGTACTTCCTGACCCATCTGCAGGTAATCGGTCACTTTCTCAACGCGCTTGTCAGCGATTTGAGAGATGTGTACCAGACCTTCTTTACCGCCACCGATGGCAACGAACGCGCCAAAGTCAACGATACGGGTCACTTTACCATTGTAGATACGGCCCACTTCGATTTCTGCAGTGATTTCTTCGATGCGACGAATCGCGAATTTCGCTTTTTCGCCGTCGGTCGCTGCGATCTTCACCGTACCGTCATCTTCGATTTCAATGGTGGTGCCGGTCTCTTCGGTCAGCGCACGGATCACGGAACCGCCCTTACCGATAACATCTTTGATCTTGTCTGGATTGATCTTGATGGTGTGAATACGCGGAGCGAACTCGGAGATATCACCGCGTGGCGCGTTGATAGCCTGTTCCATCACGCCCAGGATGTGCAGACGCGCACCTTTTGCCTGGTTCAGAGCAACCTGCATGATCTCTTTGGTGATGCCTTCAATTTTGATATCCATCTGCAGTGCAGAGATACCATCGCGGGAACCCGCCACTTTGAAGTCCATATCGCCCAGGTGGTCTTCGTCGCCCAGAATGTCAGACAGAACAACAAAGTTGTCGCCCTCTTTCACCAGACCCATTGCGATACCCGCAACGGCGGCTTTGATTGGCACGCCTGCATCCATCAGCGCCAGAGAGGCACCACACACGGAAGCCATGGAAGAAGAACCGTTGGATTCGGTGATTTCAGAAACCACACGAACGGTGTACGGGAATTTGTCTGCGTCTGGCATCACTGCCAGCACGCCGCGCTTCGCCAGACGACCGTGACCAATTTCACGACGCTTAGGCGAACCCACCATACCGGTTTCCCCTACGGAGTACGGAGGGAAGTTATAGTGGAACAGGAAGCTGTCAGTGCGCTCGCCCATCAGCTCGTCGATGATCTGTGCGTCACGTGCAGTACCCAGGGTCGCGGTAACCAGCGCCTGCGTTTCACCACGGGTGAACAGCGCAGAACCGTGAGTACGTGGCAGTACGCCAGTACGCACGTCCAGACCACGGATCATGTCTTTTTCACGGCCATCGATACGCGGCTCGCCAGCCAGTACGCGGCTACGAACAACGTTTTTCTCGATTGCGTGCAGAATTTCGCTCAGCTCGTTAGCGTCCAGCGTTTCGTCTTCAGCAACCAGCGTGGCGATGGTTTCGTCTTTGATCACGTCAACCTGAGCATAACGCTCCTGCTTGTCGGTGATACGGTATGCATCGCTCAGACGCGCTTCAGCCAGTGCAGCAACGCGTGCGTTCAGCGCGTCGTTAGCGGCTTCAGGCTGCCAGTCCCAACGTGGTTTACCGGCTTCTTTCACCAGCTCGTTGATGTTCTGGATAACAACCTGCTGTTGGTCGTGGCCGAAGACCACAGCGCCCAGCATCTGGTCTTCGCTCAGCAGCTCTGCTTCAGACTCAACCATCAGAACGGCGGCTTCCGTACCGGCAACAACCAGGTCCAGCTTACTTTCTTTCAGCTCTTCCTGAGTCGGGTTCAGCACGTACTGGTCGTTGATGTAACCAACGCGCGCGGCACCGATAGGACCATTGAATGGAATACCGGACAGAGACAGCGCAGCGGAAGCACCGATCATCGCAACGATATCCGGGTTAACCTGTGGGTTAACGGAAACCACGGTCGCGATAACCTGCACTTCGTTTACGAAGCCTTCCGGGAACAGCGGACGAACCGGGCGGTCAATCAGACGCGCGATCAGGGTTTCGCCTTCGCTTGGACGGCCTTCACGACGGAAGAAGCCACCCGGGATTTTACCGGCAGCGTAAGTACGCTCCTGGTAGTTAACGGTCAGTGGGAAGAAGTCCTGACCTGGTTTAGCTTTTTTCTGGCCAACAACGGTCACGAATACCGCGGTGTCATCCATGCTTACCATAACGGCAGCAGTAGCCTGACGTGCCATCATGCCGGTTTCCAGCGTGACGGTATGCTGACCATACTGGAATTTACGAACGATCGGATTCAGCAAAATTCTGTCCTTTCTTAAATGTTTGACAGCACACCACCGGTGTGCTGACGATTTAACCCGACCTTCTTCGCATCCTCGCGACTAATGACAACCAACACCCCCATGGGTGAAGCCTCTCATTAGCCGCGCGAACCTCTGCAAGGAAGATCATTTATAGCAACAATACAATAGTTTCCAGTGAATTGCTGCGGTCCGGTTGAAAAAAGGGGCCATCAGGCCCCCTTTTCTGAAACTCGCAAGACTTAGCGACGCAGACCCAGACGCTCGATCAGCGCGGAGTAACGTGCAACATCTTTACGTTTCAGGTAGTCGAGCAGTTTACGACGCTGAGAAACCATACGCAGCAGACCACGACGGCTGTGGTGATCTTTTTTGTGCTCTGCAAAGTGACCCTGCAGGTGGTTAATCTGTGCAGTCAGCAGTGCAACCTGAACTTCGGTAGAACCGCTGTCGTTAGTACCACGACCAAACTCAGAAACGATTTTAGCTTTAGCTTCAACGCTTAGAGACATTTTCAAACTCCAAAGTATAAAGAATGTAAGGATGCCGATCTCTAATTCAGCGATCCCCGTATACGCCCCGCAAAATTGTTAAACAATTTGCCGGACGTTAAGCCGCGATATTCTACTCGCCTCACCGGTTTACCGCAAGGTGAGCTGATATCGCCGTCAGCCTTCGACCGGGTATTCCACCACCAGACGGCGGGGCGCAACGCGTCCTTCACCGTCCATTTCACCCATGCCGATAAACTTACCTTCATCCCCTTCGGTCACGCGTACCAGGCCTTCCAGCGGTGCATTCGTGGTCCGAACCGGGTTTCCGTTCTTAAAGTAAACGGACGATGTTAAAGGAAGATTAACAACCGGGAAGTCGGCCGCCGGGCTATCCATCGGCATCAGCAGCGGGTCAAGCAAATCTGCCGCGGCAACACCCTGCGCTTGCGCCTGTTCAACCAGCGCGTGCAGATGCTCAAGGGTCACCATCCGCTCAACCGGATATTTACTGACGGCCAGGCGACGCAGGTAGATAACATGCGCACCGCAGCCCAGCTTCTCGCCCAGGTCGTCGATAATGGTGCGAATATAGGTGCCTTTCGAACAGTGCACTTCCAGCTCCAGTTCGTCACCCTCGTGGCGAATAAAGAGCAGTTCATACACGGTAATCGGGCGGGCTTCACGCGGCACTTCAATACCCTGGCGCGCATATTCGTAGAGCTTTTTACCCTGATATTTCAGTGCCGAATACATCGACGGCACCTGCAGCGTATCGCCACGGAAGCTCTCCAGCGCCGCATCCAGTTGCTCTGCGCTAAACGTCACAGGACGCTCTTCCACCACCTGACCATCGGCATCGGAGGTGTCCGTGCGCTGGCCCAGCCTGGCGATAACGCGATAACGCTTATCGGAATCCAGCAGGTACTGAGAAAACTTTGTTGCCTCCCCCAGGCAGATGGGCAGCATGCCCGTCGCCAGGGGGTCCAGCGCGCCTGTATGGCCCGCACGGTTGGCATTATAAATACGCTTCACTTTTTGCAGCACGTCGTTGCTGGATGCGCCCTGGGGTTTATCCAGCAGCAGCACACCATGCACGTCGCGGCCACGACGACGAGGACGACTCATCAGTCCTCCTTGCTGTCGTCCGCCGGGTTAACACGACGTTCGTCGTCATGTTTCACCACGCTGGTCACCAGGTTGGACATACGCATACCTTCGACCAGGGAGTTGTCGTAGAAGAAGGTCAGCTCAGGCACGATACGCAGACGCATCGCTTTGCCGAGCAGAGAGCGGATGAAACCAGAGGCTTCCTGCAACGCTTTAATACCATTTTTCACTGCTGCTTCGTCCTGATCGTTCAGGAACGTGACGAACACTTTGGCATACGCGAGGTCACGGGACATCTCCACGCCGGACACGGTGGTCATCATGCCCACACGCGGATCTTTAATTTCGCGTTGCAGAATGAGCGCGATCTCTTTCTGCATTTCCTGCGCTACGCGCTGCGGGCGACCAAATTCTTTCGCCATAATAAATTCTCCAGACAAAAAAGGGGCTAAAGCCCCTTTTTAAAATTATTGCCGGGTGGCACGAGGCGATCCCGGCCGACATATGGACCTATCCCAACAGGATTAGTCGATGCTGCGTTGGATCTCGATGATTTCGAACACTTCGATCATATCGCCAACGCGAACGTCGTTGTAGTTCTTCACGCCGATACCACATTCCATGCCGTTACGGACTTCGTTAACATCATCTTTGAAGCGGCGCAGAGATTCCAGCTCGCCTTCGTAGATAACCACGTTGTCACGCAGTACGCGGATTGGGTTGTGACGCTTGATGGTACCTTCGGTAACCATACAGCCCGCGATCGCACCGAATTTCGGCGATTTGAACACATCGCGCACTTCGGCCAAACCGATGATCTGCTGTTTCAGCTCTGGAGACAGCATACCGCTCATCGCTGCTTTCACTTCGTCGATCAGGTTATAGATGACGGAGTAGTAACGCAGATCCAGGCTTTCTGCTTCGATCACGCGGCGAGCAGACGCATCAGCACGCACGTTGAAGCCAACCAGAATGGCGTTAGAGGCAGCCGCCAGGGTTGCGTCGGTTTCGGTGATACCACCTACGCCAGAACCGATGATCTTCACTTTAACTTCGTCAGTAGACAGTTTCAGCAAGGAGTCGGAAATCGCTTCCACAGAACCCTGAACGTCAGCTTTCAGTACGACGTTCACTTCGTGAACTTCGCCTTCAGCCATGTTCGCGAACATGTTCTCGAGTTTAGATTTCTGCTGACGAGCCAGTTTAACTTCACGGAATTTGCCCTGACGGTACAGTGCAACTTCACGCGCTTTCTTCTCGTCACGCACAACGGTCACTTCGTCACCGGCAGCCGGCACACCGGACAGACCGAGGATTTCCACTGGAATGGACGGACCTGCTTCCAGCACTTCCTGACCCAGTTCGTTACGCATCGCACGAACACGACCGTATTCGAAACCACACAGGACGATATCGCCTTTATGCAGTGTACCTTCGCGAACCAGAACGGTAGCCACCGGGCCACGGCCTTTATCCAGGAAGGATTCGATAACCGCGCCGCTCGCCATACCGTTACGGATCGCTTTCAGCTCCAGAACTTCAGCCTGCAGCAGGATCGCGTCCAGCAGCTCGTCGATACCAGTACCTGCTTTCGCAGACACGTGTACGAACTGGCTTTCACCGCCCCACTCTTCTGGCAGGATGCCGTACTGGGACAGTTCGTTTTTAACACGATCTGGATCCGCTTCTGGCTTATCGATCTTGTTCACTGCAACCACAACCGGCACACCCGCCGCTTTCGCGTGCTGGATAGCTTCGATGGTCTGTGGCATCACGCCATCGTCTGCAGCAACAACCAGAACAACGATATCTGTCGCCTGAGCACCACGAGCACGCATTGAGGTAAACGCGGCGTGGCCTGGGGTATCCAGGAAGGTGATCATACCGTTGTCGGTTTCTACGTGATATGCACCGATGTGCTGGGTAATACCACCCGCTTCACCGGAAGCCACTTTCGTAGAACGAATGTAGTCGAGCAGAGAGGTTTTACCGTGGTCAACGTGACCCATGATGGTCACAACTGGCGCACGCGGTTCTGCCGCAGCACCGGTATCACGGTCGCTCATTACTGCTTCTTCCAGCTCGTTTTCACGACGCAGGATAACTTTGTGGCCCATCTCTTCGGCAACCAGCTGTGCGGTTTCCTGGTCGATCACCTGGTTGATGGTCGCCATTGCGCCCAGTTTCATCATCGCTTTGATGACCTGAGAGCCTTTGACCGCCATTTTGTTCGCCAGATCGCCAACGGTGATGGTTTCGCCGATCACAACGTCACGGTTAACGGCCTGAGCTGGCTTCTGGAAGCCCTGCTGCAGGGAAGAACCTTTACGCTGTTTGCCGCCTTTACCGCCACGCACGGCTGCCCGCGCTTCTTCACGGTCAGCTTTAGACTCGGCGTGTTTGTTGCCTTTTTTCGCCGGACGCGCTGCTTTCGCATTGCGACCACGGCCACGGCCGCCTTCTACTTCACGGTCGTTATCATCTTCAGCCTGACGCGCGTGCTGAGAAGTGGTCACGTGATAGTCGCTGGTATCTTCAGACTGCTCAGCGGTATCAATACCGTTCTTCTCGTTTTCTTCTGCCATACGGCGCGCTTCTTCAGCCACACGACGCGCTTCTTCTTCAAGCTTGCGGCGTGCTTCTTCTTCGGCTTTACGCTTCAGTTCGGCAGCTTCATTTTCACGACGGGCTTTTTCAGCCTGGGCGGTTTTGGTCATTTCGTCTGTCTGTTGATTGCTCACTTTGTCTTTTTCCGCAGCTTCACGCTTCACTTTTTCACTTGCGTCGCGTTTCGCTTTTTCTGCGGCCTCACGTTCAGCTTTTAATTCTGCCTCACGTTTGGCAGTTGCTTCTGCCTCACGCTGAGCTTGTTCTTCCGCTTCACGCTGTGCCTGCTCTTCCGCGGCAAGGCGCTCTGCCTCTTGCGGATCACGTTTTACAAAGGTGCGCGTCTTGCGGACTTCAATTTGTACCGATTTACTTTTGCCACCGGTACCTGGAATATTCAACGTGCTGCGCGTTTTGCGCTGCAGCGTCAGCTTGTCAGGCGCAGAGCCGTGTTCACGGTTGAGGTGCGCTAACAAGGTTTGTTTTTCGTTTGCCGTCACTGAGTCATCAGCGGTCTTCGGGATCCCTGCATCAGCAAATTGCTGTACCAGGCGGTCCACGGAGGTCTGAATCTCAGCAGCCAGCGATTTTACAGTTACATCAGTCATGCTGTTCCTTCCTGCTACAGTTTATTACGCTTCGTCGCCGAACCAGCAAATATTACGTGCGGCCATGATGAGTTCGCCGGCTTTCTCGTCGGTTAAACCTTCGATATCAGCCAGGTCATCAACGCCTTGCTCAGCGAGATCTTCCAGCGTACAAACACCACGGGCAGCCAGCTTGAACGCAATCGCACGATCAAGACCTTCCAGATTCAGCAGGTCATCAGCCGGCTTTTTATCGCCAAGGCTTTCTTCCTGAGCCAGTGCCAGGGTGGTCAGTGCGTTTTTAGCGCGTTCACGCAGGGCTTCAACGGTTGGTTCATCCAGACCGTCAATTTCCAGCAGCTCTTTCATTGGCACATAGGCCAGTTCTTCCAGCGTAGAGAAACCTTCTTCTACCAGAACCGTGGCGAACTCTTCGTCAATGTCCAGGTATTTCGTGAAGGTATCGATCGCCGCATGGGCTTCAGCCTGATGCTTGGCCTGCAGGTCATCAACGGTCATCACGTTGAGTTCCCAGCCGCTCAGCTGTGACGCCAGGCGTACGTTCTGACCGTTACGGCCGATTGCCTGCGCCAGGTTACCCGCTTCAACAGCGATATCCATGGTGTGTTTGTCTTCGTCAACAACGATAGACGCAACATCCGCCGGAGCCATTGCGTTGATCACGAACTGCGCCGGGTTGTCATCCCACAGAACGATATCGATACGTTCGCCGCCCAGCTCGGTAGAGACCGCCTGAACACGCGCACCACGCATACCGACGCAAGCACCGACCGGGTCGATACGCTTGTCGTTGGTTTTCACCGCAATTTTCGCACGGGAGCCCGGATCGCGAGCCGCCGCTTTAATTTCGATAACTTCTTCACCGATTTCCGGCACTTCGATACGGAACAGTTCAACCAGCATTTCTGGTTTAGAACGGGTCACGAACAGCTGTGCACCACGCGCTTCAGGGCGAACGGCATACAGCACACCACGGATACGGTCGCCAGGGCGGAAGTTTTCACGCGGCAGCATGTCTTCACGGAGAATCACAGCTTCAGCGTTGCCCGGCATCCCTTCGGATTTGATCTCCAGAGAGATGTTGTCGCGGTTCACTTTCTTCACCACGCCAGTGATGATTTCGCCTTCCTGATCGCGGAACTGATCGACAACCAGCGCACGCTCGGCTTCGCGAACTTTCTGCACGATAACCTGTTTTGCGGTCTGGGTGGTGATACGGTCGAAGGTCACAGATTCAATCTGATCTTCAACATAGTCACCAACGTTCAGGCTTTCGTCTTCAAAACGCGCCGCTTCCAGGGTGATCTCTTTAGTTGGCTGGGTCACTTCTTCAACGATTACCCAACGACGGAATGTATCGAAGTCACCGCTTTTACGATCGATTTCTACGCGAACATCGATCTCTTGTTCGTATTTTTTCTTGGTTGCTGTAGCCAGTGCACTTTCCAGCGCTTCGAAAATCTTTTCACGCGGCAGTGATTTCTCGTTGGAGACGGCTTCAACAACAGCCAAAATTTCTTTGTTCATCGCGGGCTTTTCACCTCAATCCAGACTGTTAAAAGTGGGGAACCAGGTTCGCCTTCTGGATATTACTCAGCGCGAACACTTCATCTTTGCCTTCGACTGTTACCGTGATCATTTCACCATCAACGGCTTTGATAATTCCCTGCCATTTACGGCGGTTCTGTACGGCCATACGCAGAACGAGAGCCACTTCTTCACCGGTAAAGCGCACATAGTGCTCGGCCGTGAACATCGGGCGATCGAGGCCAGGTGAGGAAACTTCCAGGTTGTACGCAACGGTAATTGGGTCTTCAACATCAAGAACCGCACTCACCTGGTGGCTAACATCAGCACAATCATCAACATTGATGCCATCTTCACTATCAATATAGATGCGCAGCGTCGATGTGCGGCCGCGAACGAATTCGATGCCGACCAGTTCGTAGCCCAGTGCTTCGACCGGTGCAGTAATCATCTCTGTTAATTTTTGCTCTAATGTGGACAAGCCCACCCCCAAGACATAAAAAAAGGGCGTAAAGCCCAGTTATTCTGTAGTCAGATAACAAAAAACCCCGATAAATCGGGGCTTTAGATAACTGAACCCTATAGCCACAACTGTGGCCTGGAGCACTCTCCGAAAGAATTTTTTCAAATCCAGCTACGAAGGCTCTAAGTCTTCACAGTATATTTGAAAAATGACTTTATGGGAAAGTGGTTGCGGGGGCCGGATTTGAACCGACGACCTTCGGGTTATGAGCCCGACGAGCTACCAGGCTGCTCCACCCCGCGCCTGAAACGTGGCAAATTCTACGCGTTTTGGACAGAATTTGCAAATAATGCTGGGATTTGGTACCGAAGACGGGACGTAAAACCGGCGTTTAGTATATTGATAGTGAGCCCCATCTGTCAACTCAGTTTCCGCCAGGGCATACGGAGGGAAATTTTTACAAAAAACGCACGAGTCTCTTCCGGTCATCGACAAAAGATGATTAAATGAATACTCACTTATTTTGCATAAACATGCATCGAGAGCGAAAGCGGTCTCTAATCAGTCAATCACGCAGGGTTTTATTTTATGACGACGATTCTCAAGCATCTTCCGGTAGGACAACGTATTGGCATCGCTTTTTCAGGCGGCCTGGATACCAGCGCTGCACTGCTGTGGATGCGCCAAAAGGGAGCGGTTCCGTATGCATATACTGCGAACCTGGGTCAGCCGGATGAGGACGACTATGATGCCATTCCTCGTCGTGCTAAAGAGTATGGCGCAGAGAACGCACGTCTGATTGATTGTCGTAAGCAGCTGGTCGCCGAAGGTATTGCCGCTATCCAGTGTGGCGCGTTCCATAATACCACTGGCGGTCTGACCTATTTCAACACCACCCCACTGGGCCGTGCCGTGACCGGTACCATGCTGGTTGCCGCCATGAAAGAAGATGGCGTGAACATCTGGGGTGACGGCAGTACCTATAAAGGCAACGACATTGAACGTTTCTATCGTTATGGCCTGCTGACCAACGCCGAGCTGCAGATTTACAAACCGTGGCTGGATACCGATTTTATCGATGAGCTGGGCGGCCGTCATGAAATGTCTGAATTTATGATCGCCTGCGGCTTCGACTATAAAATGTCCGTCGAAAAAGCCTACTCCACTGACTCCAACATGCTGGGCGCAACGCACGAAGCAAAAGATCTGGAGTTCCTGAACTCCAGCGTGAAAATCGTTAACCCAATCATGGGCGTGAAATTCTGGGATGAAAGCGTCAAAATCCCGGCAGAAGAAGTGACCGTGCGTTTCGAGCGTGGCCACCCGGTTGCCCTGAACGGCAAGACCTTCTCTGATGATGTGGAACTGATGCTGGAAGCGAACCGCATCGGCGGTCGTCATGGCCTGGGTATGAGCGATCAGATCGAAAACCGTATCATCGAAGCGAAAAGCCGTGGCATCTATGAAGCCCCGGGGATGGCGCTGCTGCACATTGCCTATGAGCGTCTGCTGACCGGCATTCACAACGAAGATACCATCGAGCAGTATCACTCCCATGGCCGTCAGTTGGGTAAACTGCTGTATCAGGGCCGCTGGTTCGATCCACAGGCACTGATGCTGCGTGATGCCCTGCAGCGTTGGGTGGCAAGCGCTATCACTGGCGAAGTCACTCTGGAACTGCGTCGCGGGAATGACTACTCCATCCTGAACACCGTGTCTGACAACCTGACCTACAAAGCAGAACGTCTGACTATGGAAAAAGGTGAATCCGTGTTCTCGCCTGATGATCGTATTGGTCAGCTGACCATGCGTAATCTGGATATCACCGATACCCGTGAGAAGCTGTTCAACTACGTTGAGAATGGCCTGCTGTCAGCCAGTTCCGGTAACGGCCTGCCGCAGGTTGAAAACCTGGAGCACAGCGATAAGAAGTAATCGAGAGAAGACATCCAAAAGGCGCCCAACAGGCGCCTTTTTTGTAGCCTTCGTAGGCCCGGTAAGCGCAGCGCCACCGGGCAATGGCGGGTGGCGCTGCGCTTACCCGCCCTACAAAAGATCAAATCCACAGACGACAGACGAAAAAAAAGACGTCTTTCGACGTCTTTTTTCTGGAATATTGGTACCGAGGATGGGACTCGAACCCACAAGCCCGTTAGGGCACTACCACCTCAAGGTAGCGTGTCTACCAATTCCACCACCTCGGTACGGAATACTTACTGCGGGATATCGCTGGTTGGCTTAGCCGGTGCAGCTGGCTGAGTCTGCTCAGTTTTCGCTGGCGCGCTCAGGTTTTCCCACTCGCTTCCTTTGCTGGTCTTGTTGCTGTTGATATTGCCAAGCACCAGGCTGATGATGAAGAACAGCGTAGCCAGAATCGCTGTGGTACGGGTCATGAAGTTCGCAGAACCACTTGAACCGAACAGCGTACCGGAAGCGCCTGCTCCGAAGGAGGCTCCCATATCAGCGCCTTTACCTTGCTGCAGCATAATCAGCGCTACGAGAGCGATGGCTACAATAAGGAAAATAACTAAAAGAGCTTCGTACATAATCAACCTGTTCCTTGCGGATTTGCCGCATACCAATGCTTCGACCAATTAGCAGGATTTTTGTTTCCCACTGAAGCGGGTGTGAATACTAACCAAAGCGAAAGACCTTCGCAAGGGCAATTTTGACGCATTGTATCAACTGCAGAAAAAAACAGCAAAAAGCCATTAAATGCTTAAAACTAAGGCGGCAAGCGCCGCCTTTTTAAACACTTACTGTGAAAAGTTATGCAGCTTTTACAGCATCTGCAATACGGTGCGCAAATTCAGTCACCTGCGCTTCGTCTTCGCCTTCCACCATCACGCGGATCAGCGGTTCAGTACCTGACTTACGCAGCAGAACACGCCCACGGTTGCCAAGCGCAGCTTCAACGTCTGCCATCACCGCTTTGACGTTATCATTTTCCAGCGGATCGCCTTTGCCTGCGGTGAAGCGCACGTTCACAAGGATCTGCGGGAACATTTTCATGCCGCTGCACAGATCGTGCAGGCTCATATGGTTACGTGCCATCGCGGCAACAACCTGAAGCGCTGCCACAATGCCGTCACCGGTGGTGGTTTTATCGAGCAGGATCACATGGCCGGAGTTTTCAGCGCCAATGCGCCAGCCTTTCTCCTGCAGTTTTTCCAGCACGTAGCGGTCACCCACCTTCGCGCGAACAAACGGGATCCCCAGCTGTTTCAATGCCAGCTCCAGACCCATGTTGCTCATCAGCGTGCCAACCGCACCGCCACGCAGCTGTCCCTGACGCAGACCTTCACGCGCAATAATGTAGAGGATCTGGTCGCCATCGACCTTGTTCCCTTCGTGGTCAACCATGATCACACGGTCGCCGTCGCCGTCCAGGGCAATACCCAGGTCCGCTTTTTCTGCCAGCACGCGTGCCTGCAGGGCACGAACATCCGTCGCACCAACCTGTTCGTTAATGTTCAGACCATCAGGCTCACAGCCAATGGTGATTACCTTCGCCCCCAGCTCGCGGAAAACATTCGGCGCAATGTGATACGTCGCGCCGTTTGCACAGTCCACCACAATTTTGAGGTGAGCCAGGCTTAGCTCGTTCGGGAAGGTCCCTTTGCAGAATTCAATGTAACGGCCAGCCGCATCGACAATACGGTTTGCTTTGCCCAGCTCAGCGGAATCAACACAGGTGATCTCTTTTTCCATTTCGGCTTCGATCGCCTCTTCCACATCATCCGGCAGCTTGGTGCCATCGATGGAGAAGAACTTGATACCGTTATCATAGAACGGGTTATGTGAGGCTGAAATCACGATGCCGGCTTCCGCGCGGAAGGTACGCGTCAGATAGGCGACAGCAGGTGTTGGCATTGGGCCAGTAAATGATGCTGAAAGCCCGGCAGCGGCGAGACCGGCTTCCAGTGCGGACTCCAGCATATAGCCGGAAATGCGGGTGTCTTTGCCAATGATGATCTTACGCGAGCCATGACGTGCCAGAACCTTGCCAGCAGCCCAGCCAAGCTTAAGCACAAAATCAGGGGTGATTGGAGCATCGCCTACGCGCCCACGGATACCATCGGTACCAAAATATTTACGATTACTCATAGCGTTTCTTTTCCTTCGCTGCCAGTGTGGCTTCCACCACACGCATGGCTTCTACTGTTTCTTTAACATCATGGACACGGATAATATGCGCGCCTTGCATTGCGGCTATCACCGCGCAGGCCAGACTGCCGCTCAGGCGTTCACTCGGCCCGACATTCAGCAACTGCCCAATCATCGACTTTCTCGACATGCCAACCAGCAACGGCAGGCCGAAATGATGAAACTCGGATAAACGCGCAAGCAACGCATAATTGTGGGAGAGATTTTTACCGAAACCGAACCCCGGGTCGAGCAGCAATTTCTCTTTTGCGATACCTGCACGCTCACAGCGTGCAATATGCTCAATAAAGAAGCGATTCACATCTGCAAAGACATCCTCATACTTAGGCGCATCCTGCATCGTTTTCGGTTTTCCCTGCATATGCATCAGACAAACCGGCAGCCCGGTTTCCGCAGCCGCTTCAATCGCCCCCGGCTCGGTCAGAGAGCGGATATCATTGATGATGTGAGCACCCACTCGCGCCACTTCACGAATCACCTCTGGCTTAGACGTGTCCACGGATATCCACACCTCAAAACGTTGTGCGATGGCTTCAACCACCGGCACCACGCGCGCCAGTTCTTCCTCCACTGAAACTTCTGCCGCCCCCGGACGCGTCGACTCACCGCCAACGTCAATGATGGTTGCCCCCGCGTTGATCATCAGATTGGCGTGCTTAACCGCCTCAATAAGCGTGTTATGCGTTCCGCCATCTGAGAAGGAGTCAGGGGTAACATTCAGGATACCCATCACATGCGGATGTGAGAGATCGAGATGCGAGTCCTGGGCGAAAAGTTTCATGGCTAAATCCCTGATATTAATGTGGTTAAACGGAAAAGAAAAACCCCGGAGCAAGCTCCAGGGTTTGAGGTACAGACACACTCGCCAACAGCAGTGACTTACTTGTCGCCCAACTGTTCTGACATGGTGTTACCCGGGTTCGGCGTACGCGGTTCATCAACCGGACGCGGCGCACGCGGGGTGCCATTGTTGTCAGAATTGTTGGAAGCGCCTGGGTCTTCCCAGCCTGCTGGCGGACGCACTTCGCGGCGAGCCATCAGGTCGTCAATCTGCGGAGCATCGATGGTCTCATATTTCATGAGCGCATCTTTCATCGAATGCAGGATGTCCATATTGTCGTTCAGGATCTGACGTGCGCGACCGTAGTTACGTTCAATCAGCGCTTTCACTTCCTGGTCGATGATACGAGCCGTTTCATCAGACATATGTTTCGCTTTCGCCACAGAACGGCCCAGGAATACTTCGCCCTCTTCCTCTGCATAGAGCAGTGGACCGAGTTTGTCGGAGAAGCCCCACTGAGTCACCATGTTACGCGCCAGGTTTGTCGCCACTTTAATATCGTTGGACGCACCGGTAGAAACATGTTCCGGACCGTAGATAATCTCTTCCGCCAGACGACCGCCGTACAGGGTTGAAATCTGGCTTTCCAGCTTCTGACGGCTGGCGCTGATCGCGTCGCCTTCAGGCAGGAAGAAGGTCACACCCAGCGCACGACCGCGCGGAATGATCGTCACTTTATGCACCGGATCGTGTTCCGGCACCAGGCGACCGATAATCGCGTGGCCCGCTTCGTGGTATGCTGTGGACTCTTTTTGCGCTTCCGTCATCACCATGGAGCGACGTTCTGCACCCATCATGATTTTGTCTTTCGCTTTTTCGAATTCCACCATCGACACTACACGTTTGTTACCGCGAGCGGCAAACAGTGCAGCTTCGTTGACCAGGTTAGCCAGGTCCGCACCGGAGAAGCCCGGAGTACCGCGCGCAATGATTGCCGCGTCGATATCTGGCGCCAGCGGTACGCGACGCATGTGCACTTTCAGAATCTGTTCACGACCACGAACATCCGGCAGACCGACCACAACCTGACGGTCGAAACGGCCTGGACGCAGCAGCGCAGGGTCAAGAACGTCCGGACGGTTAGTTGCCGCGATAACGATAATACCCTCGTTACCTTCGAAGCCGTCCATCTCAACCAGCATCTGGTTCAGGGTCTGCTCACGTTCATCGTGACCACCGCCCAGACCAGCGCCACGCTGACGGCCCACGGCGTCGATTTCATCGATGAAGATAATGCACGGTGCTGCCTTTTTAGCCTGCTCGAACATGTCACGCACACGAGATGCACCGACACCCACGAACATTTCTACGAAGTCAGAACCTGAAATAGTAAAGAACGGTACCTTCGCTTCACCCGCGATGGCTTTCGCCAGCAGGGTCTTACCGGTACCCGGAGGGCCGACCATCAGGACGCCTTTCGGGATCTTACCGCCCAGCTTCTGGAAACGGCTCGGCTCGCGCAGGTATTCAACCAGTTCACCCACCTCTTCTTTTGCTTCGTCACAACCGGCGACGTCTGCAAACGTGGTTTTGATCTGATCTTCCGTCAACATACGCGCCTTGCTCTTACCGAACGACATGGCACCTTTGCCACCGCCGCCCTGCATCTGGCGCATAAAGAAGATCCAGACGCCGATAAGAAGCAGCATCGGGAACCAGGAGATGAAGATAGAAGCCAGCAGGCTCGGTTCTTCTGGCGGCTCACCTACCACCTTGACGTTTTTAGTCAGAAGGTTATCAAGCAGCTTAGGATCGTTCACCGGGATGTAAGTCGTGTAACGGTTACTATCTTTCTTGGTAACGTTGATCTCACGTCCGTTGATACGCGCTTCGCGAACCTGGTCCTGATTGACCTCCTGCAGGAAGGTAGAATAATCCACCTTGCGGCCATTCGACTCGCTGGGCCCAAAGCTCTGGAATACTGACATCAGCACAACGGCAATGACCAGCCAGAGTATTAGGTTTTTCGCCATGTCACTCAAGGGATTAACCTCATATTACAACTGTGTTAAAAACAGCGTCAGGATACTCTATATCCAGTGTCATTCAAACTTTCGTCTGAAATCTACCGGTTATCATTTTCGCCCGGTCGCTACAATATACACTTCACGGGAACGGGCCCGGGAAGAGTCCGGCTTACGAACTTTAACCTTCGCAAACAGGGAGCGAATTTCCTTAAGATACTCCTCGAAACCTTCGCCCTGAAACACCTTCACAACAAAACTACCACCAGGCGCTAGTACATCACGACACATTTCTAACGCTAGCTCCACCAGATACATGGCGCGGGGGATATCCACCGCCGGTGTTCCACACATATTTGGTGCCATATCCGACATGACAACCTGGACCTTACTGTCACCAACACGATCAAGTAACGCTTTCAGCACTAATTCATCACGAAAGTCGCCCTGAAGGAAGTCGACACCAACGATGGGATCCATTGGTAAAAGATCGCATGCGATGATGCGGCCCGTACCGCCAATCTGCGTTACCGCATACTGCGACCATCCGCCAGGTGCCGCACCGAGGTCAACCACCGTCATCCCCGGCTTAAAAAGTTTGTCACTTTGCTGTATTTCATCAAGTTTAAACCAGGCACGGGAACGCAACCCCTTTTTCTGTGCCTGTTGAACATATTTATCGCTAAAGTGTTCCTGAAGCCAGCGGCTGGAGCTGGCAGAACGCTTTTTACCTGTCATTTAACATTTCCGTCCTGGTTCATCGTTGCTTGCCTGTGACGTAAATTTCTACGCAGCTATTTGGCGATATAAGGGAGATGGCGGTAGAATGAACCGTTTTCAATCCCAACGTAAGCAAAAATATACGATGAATCTGAGTACTAAACAAAAACAGCACCTTAAAGGTCTGGCACATCCGCTCAAGCCTGTAGTCATGCTTGGCAACAATGGTTTGACCGAAGGGGTGCTTGCCGAGATTGAACAAGCGCTGGAACACCACGAGCTGATCAAGGTGAAAATTGCCTCTGAAGACAGAGACACGAAGAACTTGATCGTGGAAGCCATCGTGCGCGAAACCGGTGCCTGTAACGTGCAGGTCATCGGTAAAACGCTGGTGCTCTATCGCCCAACTAAAGAGCGTAAAATCTCGCTGCCACGCTAAGGATATCCTGAATTAAACACATTTTCTGTGTAAAACGAGGGATTTCTGTCAGCAGGTGAGCAAAATGCCATGCTCCTTGAGTTGATAAAAGGCCGCTATGCGGCCTTTTTCCTTTCTTTACAATGTATCAACATCTTCGTGGAGAGGCGAATTACAGGTACTCAACCTTAATAATTTCGTATTCCACTTCGCCACCCGGGGTACGGATGGTCACGACATCGTCCTGCTCTTTGCCAATCAGGCCGCGAGCAATCGGTGAGTTCACTGAAATCAGGTTCTGTTTGAAGTCTGCTTCATCGTCACCCACGATGCGGTAAGTCTGCTCTTCGTCAGTGTCCAGGTTCAGCACGCTAACGGTTGAACCAAAGATCACACGCCCATTGTTTGGCATTTTGGTGATATCGATAACCTGCGCATTGGACAGCTTAGCTTCGATATCTTTAATACGCCCTTCACAGAAACCCTGCTGCTCACGCGCCGCGTGGTATTCAGCGTTCTCTTTCAGGTCGCCATGCTCACGCGCTTCCGCGATAGCGGCGATGATTTCAGGGCGACGAACAGATTTCAGGAAATCCAGCTCTTCGCGCAGTTTTTCGGCACCACGTAAGGTCATCGGAATAGCTTGCATTTGTTATACCTCTTAAACATTCCTGTTGGGAGCAGTGTTCCCTGCCCCGGCCCTCATGAGCGGGCCAGAAGCAAAAAGAAAACCGACCCGGGAGCAACGCCCCAGGTCAGCAGCAATTTTCAATTTGATACGTATTTTACCGCGAAGTTCACTATGGGTCATCGTTTACTTTGCAGTGCCATGCACCGTAGTATGACGGTTTGTTTTCGGGTTGTTAGCGCGAGATTATGCGATTTTCCAGATTTATCATCGGATTGACTACCAGTATAACGTTCAGCGTTCAGGCCGCGAATGTTGATGAATACATTAATCAGCTCCCTGCCGGGGCCAACCTTGCTCTGATGGTGCAGAAGGTCGGCGCGCAGGCACCTGAGATTGACTACCACAGTCAACAAATGGCGCTGCCTGCCAGTACTCAGAAGGTGATCACTGCGCTCGCTGCCCTGCTTCAGCTTGGTCCTGACTTCCGTTTTACCACGACTCTTGAGACTAAAGGAGAGGTTAAAGACGGTGAGCTGAAAGGCGATCTTATTGCCCGTTTTGGCGGTGACCCCACCTTCAAACGTCAGGATATCCGCAACATGGTGGCGGTGCTGAAAAAATCTGGCGTGCAGAAGATCGATGGTAACGTGTTGATCGACACCTCCATCTTTGCCAGCCACGATAAAGCGCCGGGCTGGCCGTGGAACGACATGACGCAGTGCTTTAGCGCACCACCATCGGCAGCGATTGTTGATCGTAACTGCTTCTCGATTTCGCTTTACAGCGCGCCAAAACCGGACGATTTAGCGTTTATTCGCGTGGCGTCTTACTACCCGGTCACCATGTTTAGCCAGGTCCGAACGCTGGCAAAAGGCTCCCCGGATGCGCAATATTGCGAACTCGATGTGGTGCCCGGCGACCTTAACCGCTTCACGCTTACCGGTTGCCTGACGCAACGCGCCGATCCCCTCCCGCTGGCCTTCGCCATCCAGGATGGTGCAAGCTACGCGGGCGCAATTCTCAAGGACGAACTGAAACAGGCTGGGATCACCTATACCGGTACCCTGCTCCGCCAGACGCAGGTTAATCAACCCGGCACGGTTATCGCCAGCAAACAGTCTGCACCGTTGCACGATTTGCTAAGGATCATGCTGAAGAAGTCTGACAATATGATCGCCGACACCGTGTTCCGCATGATTGGTCACGCGCGTTTTGGCGTTCCGGGAACCTGGCGTGCGGGTTCCGACGCTGTGCGTCAGATCCTTCGTCAGCAGGCGGGGATCGATTTGGGCAATACTATCGCTGTCGATGGCTCTGGGTTATCGCGACACAATTTGATCTCCCCGGCGACCATGATGCAAGTGCTTCAGTACATTGCACAACATGACACTGAGCTAAACTTTATTTCGATGCTGCCACTTGCCGGGCATGACGGTTCACTTCAGTACCGGGCCGGTCTTCACGCTGCCGGTGTGGACGGTAAGGTATCAGCCAAAACAGGTTCACTGCAGGGTGTTTACAACCTTGCAGGCTTCATCACCACCGCCAGCGGGCAGCGTCTGGCATTCGTGCAGTATCTTTCCGGCTATGCCGTCGAACCGGCCGACCAGCGCAATCGCCGTATCCCGCTGGTGCGCTTCGAAAGCAGGCTTTATAAGGACATCTACCAGAATAACTAGCGATGAAACTACTTATAGTTGAAGACGATCTGTTATTACAGGAAGGGCTGGCGCTGGCGCTGTCCAATGAAGGCTATGCCCTCGACTGCGCCGCCACGGCGGCAGAGGCGGATGCCCTGATCCAGAGCGGTGAATACAGTCTGGTGATCCTCGATCTGGGCCTCCCGGATAAAGACGGGGCCACGTTGTTAAGCCAGTGGCGGCGTCGCGGTGCCGACAACCCGGTGTTGATCCTGACGGCGCGCGATGCCATCGAAGATCGTATCAACGGCCTGGATTCCGGCGCGGATGATTATCTGGTGAAGCCGTTTGCCCTTGCAGAGCTACAGGCGCGCGTGCGGGCGTTAATTCGCCGCTATCAGGGGCACAGTGATAACTTACTGACCGACGGTGATATTACGCTGAATCTGCAAACTCAGCAGGTGCTGTGCCAGTCTCTGCCTGTTGAGGTCACACCGAAAGAGTTCGCCCTGCTTACGCGTCTGATCATGCGTAGCGGGCAGACGGTACACCGTGAAACCCTCCAGCAGGATATCTACTCCTGGCAGGACGATCCGGGATCAAATACCCTTGAAGTCCACATTCACAATTTGCGACGCAAACTTGGCAAAGACCGGATAAAAACCGTTCGTGGCGTTGGTTATCGTCTGGAGAGACAGAAATGAACAGCATGCGTCGGCGATTAATGGTTTTGCTGGCGGTGATCCTGTTATTTTTCCAGTTGATAAGCGTGATCTGGCTGTGGCATGAAAGCCGCGAACAGATTGGCTTTCTGGTCAATGAAACGCTGTCTGCAAAGGCACGTAACAACCATGTCGAAAAAGAGATCCGCGAAGCGATTGCCTCGCTGCTGGTCCCTTCCCTGGTGATGGTCGGTTTTACCCTGCTCTTCTCCTTCTGGGCAGTCACCTGGATAACTCGTCCGCTGAATCAGCTGCGGGCCAGTCTGGCGAATCGTTCGGCGGACAACCTCACTCCGCTGCCCATGTATTCAGATATGGAAGAGATTGGCGCCGTCACAACCTCTCTTAACCAATTGCTCGCCAGGCTTGATCACACCATACAACAGGAAAGGCTCTTTACCGCCGATGCCGCGCATGAACTGCGAACCCCACTCGCCGGGATCAGGTTGCATCTGGAACTGATGGCACAGTCAGGTTCGCCACAGGCTTCAGCATTAATCAGCCGTATCGATCAACTCATGCATACCATTGAACAGCTGCTGATGCTGGCGCGGGCCGGGCAGGCAATGGCGAGCGGCCACTACGAGACGGTAAACTGGACAGACAATATCATCACCCCGCTTGGCCTTGAGCATGAAGCCAAAGAACATACAGTGATATGGCCGGCCAAAAGTCCGCTAACGGTGCAGGGGGACGCGGTGCTTCTGCGACTCATGCTGCGTAACCTGCTGGAGAATGCCGGGCGCTATAGCCCCGCAGGGACCACTATCACAGTGACATTGACCGCACAGGACGACGGTACGCGGGTCAGCGTAATCGATCAGGGTCCCGGTATTGATGAAGCACACCGGCAGTCGATTACCGAGCCGTTCCGTCGTCTCGATCAGCGCTACGGTGGCAGTGGCCTGGGTCTGAGCATTGTGCAACGCATTGTGCAGCTTCACCACGGAAAGCTGACGCTGGAGAATGCCGCAGAAGGCGGTCTCATTGCCAGTTGCTGGCTGCCTTCAACGTTAGAATAAAAAAAAGCCCCTGTATCAACAGGGGCCTTATCGGGTCATTAGTGCTTGTAGATGAACTCGACGCCTTCTTCGTCGTCTTCATCCCAGTCGTCGTCCCAGTCGTCTTCCTCTTCCGCTTCCAGCTCTTCAAGCTGTTGACGGTGGTAGTCATCCCACATGAATTCGACTTTTTCAGGCTGCTTCGCTTCTTCCGCCTGAACAACCGGGTTCTCGATGATAAAGGTCATCACATCCCAGCAGAGATCTTTCACGCCAACCTGGCTTGCCGCGGAGATCAGGTAGTATTTATCTTCCCACCCCATCGCTTCAGCAATGGCTTTCGCTTTTGCTTCCGCTTCGGCTTTATCCATCAGGTCAATCTTGTTAAAGACCAGCCAGCGCGGTTTGTTTGCCAGTTTCTCGCTGTATTTCTCCAGCTCGCCGACGATGATACGGGCATTTTCTACCGGATCGGACCCGTCGATCGGATCGATATCGATGAGGTGCAGCAGTACACGGCAGCGCTCAAGGTGTTTCAGGAAGCGGATACCCAGACCGGCACCTTCCGCTGCGCCTTCAATCAGACCCGGGATATCGGCAACCACAAAGCTCTTCTCGTTATCCATACGGACAACGCCCAGGCTTGGCACCAGCGTGGTAAACGGATAGTCCGCTACTTTTGGCTTAGCGGCAGAGACGGCGCGAATAAAGGTGGATTTACCAGCGTTTGGCATCCCCAGCATCCCCACATCGGCCAGCAGCATCAGCTCCAGTTGCAGGTCGCGCTTATCGCCCGGCGTACCCATTGTTTTCTGACGCGGCGTACGGTTGACGGAAGATTTGAAACGGCTGTTGCCCAGACCGTGCCACCCCCCTTTTGCAACCATCAGGCGCTGACCATGTTTGGTCATGTCGCCCATGGTCTCACCGGTACCCTGATCGATCACACGCGTACCCACCGGTACCTTAATGGTGACGTCTTTGCCACGTTTACCGGTACAGTCACGGCTCTGGCCGTTCTGGCCACGCTCAGCGCGGAAAGATTTTTCGAAACGGTAGTCGATCAGCGTGTTGAGGTTCTCATCCGCCTCCAGCCATACGTCACCGCCGTCGCCGCCGTCGCCGCCGTCAGGGCCACCACGAGGAATATATTTTTCACGGCGGAAGCTTACGCAACCGTTGCCGCCATCACCTGCCACGACCAGGATCGTCGCTTCATCAACAAACTTCATTTTACTCTCCGTAAATCATTCGCCTGAGCGGGGACCGCTTCATTTTTGCGCCAACGCCCCCAGAGACGATGACCAATGGCGGAATACATCGCGCCCGCAACCACGACAAACGCACCGAGATAGCCCAACAGGTTGAGCATCGGTCTGACGAAGACATCGGGCCAGGCCATTGATAACAAATCTGAAAATAACAGCGTAAACAGCGGAGTGAGCGTAATCAATGCGCTCACCTGTGCTGCCTGCCAGCGCGCCATTGCTTCGGCCAGCGCGCCATAACCGACCAGCGTATTCAGCCCACAAAATATGAGGCACGCCAGCTGCCAGTCACTAAGCTGGGTGATCACCCCCGGCTTCGCTAACGGCAATAATGCCATTGTACACAAAGTGTACAGCAAAAAGAGGATCTGCTGTGAGGCAAGACGACGCAATAACACCTTTTGCGCGACGCCATAGCTCACCCAAACCGTTGCTGCCCCCACACCGAAGATTACACCCCAGGTGTAATCGGTCAGGCGGGTAAAAATCTCTATCAGGCTGGTATTGAAGAACATTACCAGGCCACATAGCAGCATGCTCGCCCCGACGATCTGCGTACCGCGCATCTTCTCCTTGAGGATAACGACGCTGGCAACCATCATGCCGACCGGTGAAAGTTGACCAATCACTTGCGACGCCGTCGGGCTAAGATATTGCAGGGAAGAACTGAACAGAATGAAGTTACCAAACAGTCCCCCCGTCGCGATAGCCAGTAATACCAGCCAGCGCGGTTTACGGAAGAGACGCAGGGGCGGAAGCTTGCCTTTAACAGCAAGGATGGCCCCCAGGCCGATACTTGCCATCAGAAAGCGATAAAACACCACCGTAGGCGGTTCCATCACTTCCAGTACCTGCTTCATTGCAATTGGCAGCGCACCCCAGCACATTGCGGTTGTGAGCGCCAAAAGAATTCCAATGCCGGCCTGCTGCTTCATGCCCGTTTTCCCTACAGAAAAAATTACCGGGTTTCCAATGTAAAAAGCCCCGCAACAGGTTGCGGGGCTTTAATCCGTTACCGGACCGAGAAAACCTTACTCAGCAACGATGCTGATGTATTTACGGTTGTTCGGGCCTTTAACTTCAAATTTCACTTTACCGTCTGCTTTAGCAAACAGAGTGTGGTCACGACCGCAACCTACGTTGTTGCCAGCGTGGAATTTGGTACCACGTTGACGAACGATGATGCTACCCGCCAGAACGGATTCGCCACCGAAACGCTTAACGCCCAGGCGTTTAGCTTCTGAATCGCGACCGTTACGTGTGGAGCCGCCAGCCTTTTTATGTGCCATTTAAATCTCTCCTCAGGTCTTAGGCGCTGATGCCAGTAATTTTCACATCAGTGAACCACTGACGGTGGCCCTGCTGCTTACGGTAGTGTTTACGACGACGAAACTTAACGATTTTAACTTTCTCGCCACGACCGTGAGCAACAACTTCAGCTTTGATAACGCCGCCATCAACGAAAGGAACGCCGATTTTGACTTCTTCACCGTTTGCGATCATCAGAACTTCTGCGAACTCAACAGATTCGCCAGTTGCGATGTCCAGCTTTTCCAGGCGAACGGTCTGACCTTCGCTTACTCGGTGTTGTTTACCACCACTTTGGAAAACCGCGTACATATAAACTCCGCTTCCGCGCACATCCTCGTATGAATCAGAGTGCGCTATAAATATTCACAATAGGGCGCGAATATTACGCAAAACGCGAGCCTTTGACAAGTGCTACCATCAATACATGAAGAAAAAAAACACAACACGTACGGTAGCGTTTATCTGAGCCGTTTTTTCAGTACAATCAGCAATACTATTGATAAACCGAAACCCTTCGTTACCCCATTAAAGATGGGATAAACAGGATAAAAAGCCCGGCTTTTGCGATGAATTTAGAAAAAATCAACGAGTTAACCGCGCAAGATATGGCGGGTGTGAATGCAGCAATCCTGGAACAACTCAACTCTGATGTTCAGCTAATCAATCAGTTGGGCTATTACATCGTCAGCGGCGGCGGTAAACGTATTCGCCCGATGATTGCCATACTGGCCGCCAGAGCCGTGGGTTATCAGGGAAAGGCTCATGTCACTATCGCAGCACTGATCGAATTTATTCACACTGCGACGCTTCTGCATGATGATGTTGTGGATGAATCAGACATGCGTCGTGGCAAAGCCACGGCAAACGCCGCCTTCGGCAACGCAGCCAGCGTTCTGGTCGGTGATTTTATCTATACCCGTGCCTTCCAGATGATGACCAGCCTCGGCTCTCTGAAAGTGCTGGAAGTGATGTCTGAAGCCGTTAACGTGATCGCGGAAGGCGAAGTGCTGCAGCTGATGAACGTCAACGATCCTGACATCACCGAAGAAAATTACATGCGCGTAATCTACAGCAAAACCGCGCGCCTGTTTGAAGCCGCGGCGCAATGTTCCGGCATTCTGGCTGGCTGTACCGCTGCGCAGGAAAAAGGGCTGCAGGACTATGGCCGTTATCTGGGGACCGCATTCCAGCTCATTGACGATTTGCTGGACTACAGTGCTGATGGCGAAACGCTCGGCAAAAACGTCGGCGATGACCTCAACGAAGGTAAACCGACCCTGCCGCTGCTCCATGCCATGCACAACGGATCCGCTGACCAGGCGAAAATGATCCGTGAAGCGATTGAGCAGGGAAATGGTCGCCATCTACTGGAACCGGTACTGGAAACAATGGCCATCTGTGGCTCGCTGGAGTGGACGCGTCAGCGCGCTGAAGAAGAGGCGGATAAAGCCATCGCGGCACTGCAGGTCATTCCAGACAGCCCATGGCGCGATGCGCTAATCGGCCTTGCCCACATCGCCGTACAGCGCGATCGTTAACCTCTCGCTTCTCCCCGCGGCCTTCGCGGGGAGATTTCAATAAGTTCTTATAAATTCCATATTCGCGTAAAATCATCGGCTTACAGACCGCATGAATAAAGCCATGTCTTATTCTGAATATTCCTTCAAGTAACGCGAACTTTTTAGAGCCCGTGTTCAAAATGAGTATAGTAACCCCGTCGTTTCGGTAGAAATGACGTGGGTGATTACGAACACAAGGACAGCTTTATGGATATGAAATTTATCGACTGGCACTCAGCAGATATTATTGCTGCGCTGCGCAAAAAAGGAACATCGCTCGCCGCTGAATCACGTCGCAATGGATTGAGCTCATCAACGCTGGCAAATGCCCTGACTCGCCCCTGGCCAAAGGGTGAATTGATTATTGCATCGGCGCTGGAGACGCACCCGTGGGTCATTTGGCCCTCGCGTTACCACGATCCCATTACCCATGAGTTTATTGACAGAACACGCATGATTCGCCAGAAAAAAACCAGGAAAGAGCAACCGGCCTGACGCGCTTTTTTTGACAGGAACAGCAACCCCCCGGCCATCTCTGGCAGGGGGCTGCCGGAACGATTACTCGCCCTTCACACGCTCGATATTGGCACCCAGCGCGCGCAGTTTGTCTTCAATACGCTCGTAACCACGATCGATGTGGTAGATACGATCCACAACCGTCGTTCCTTCCGCGATACAACCCGCTAATACCAGGCTCGCAGACGCACGCAGATCGGTTGCCATAACCTGCGCACCGGAGAGCTTCTCAACACCGTGGCAAATCACCGTGTTACTTTCGATCTCTGCATGTGCGCCCATACGGATCAGCTCCGGTACGTGCATGAAGCGGTTCTCGAAGATAGTCTCGGTGATCACACCGGTACCTTCTGCCACCAGGTTCAGCAGCGTGAACTGAGCCTGCATATCGGTCGGGAATGCCGGATGCGGAGCCGTGCGAACGGTTACCGCTTTTGGACGTTTACCGTGCATATCAAGGCTGATCCAGTCTTCACCGGTTTCGATATCCGCACCCGCTTCACGCAGCTTCGCCAGCACCGCATCCAGGGTGTCAGGCTGCGCATTACGGCAAACAATCTTGCCGCCAGAAATGGCCGCAGCCACCAGGAAAGTCCCGGTTTCAATACGGTCTGGCAGAACGCGATACACACCGCCACCCAGACGCTCAACGCCTTCAATGGTGATGCGATCGGTACCCTGGCCAGAGATTTTTGCACCCAGCGCCACGAGGAAGTTGGCAGTATCCACAATTTCCGGCTCGCGCGCGGCGTTTTCGATAATGGTGGTACCTTCTGCCAGCGTTGCCGCGGACATAATGGTGACGGTTGCGCCAACGCTCACTTTGTCCATGACAATGTGCGCGCCTTTCAGGCGGCCATTTACGGACGCTTTAACGTAACCTTCTTCCAGTTTGATCTCCGCGCCCAGCTTCTCCAGACCGAAGATATGCAGGTCAACAGGACGCGCGCCAATGGCGCAACCACCAGGCAGTGACACCTGTCCCTGACCAAAACGCGCTACCAGCGGGCCAAGCGCCCAGATGGATGCACGCATGGTTTTCACCAGGTCGTACGGTGCTGAGAAGTTGTTCACGTTGCTGGCATCGATCCAGACGGAGCCATTACGCTCGACTTTCGTCCCCAACTGGGTGAGCAGCTTCATGGTGGTGTCGATATCTTTCAGCTTCGGTACGTTCTGAATTTCTACCGGCTCTTCCGCGAGCAGCGCAGCAAAGAGGATCGGCAGCGCGGCGTTTTTCGCGCCAGAAATTGTGACTTCGCCCTGGAGGCGCGTCGGCCCCTGTACACGAAATTTATCCATGGTGTGCTCTCTTATAAATTCAACCGTGCTGCGGGCGCATCGCCCACAGCTCAAAAACCGTTTAGTTTGCGATCGCGTGCCCACTCTTGCGGGGTGAACGCTTTAATCGACAGGGCGTGGATGCGGTTATCCGCAATATATTCCATCAGCGGCGCGTACACAGCCTGCTGTTTCTTCACACGGCTCATACCGTCGAACATCTCACCCACAGCAATAACCTGGAAGTGACTGCCATCGCCTGTGACGTGGGCTTCCTGAAGGGAGAGTGCATTCATCAGCACTGTCTGGATTTCATGATTTTCCATGGGTTCTTAATCATCTGATAGTGAAAACAAGCCCAACATCTTAGAGCAAAGTGGCGTTGTCTTAAACAAGCAAAAAGCCCCGACGATGAAACTGTCAGGGCTTTCAGAAGTAACGCACTGAAAATATTAATGCGGCAGTACGTCCTGAGGAAGATTGTAGAGCTGCGCCAGGGTGACGACATTATCGCTGGCCCCGTGAAGCGTCACAGTTGCCCCCTGCTTTTTCCCCACGGCAATGAGGTGGGCAAGCAGCGCCACCCCAGCCGTATCTACCCGCGTGACACCGCTCAAATCGATCAGCGTAACGCCCTGCATGGCGTCATGGCGTTTATCCCATAACGGGTTGAGCAGATCCTGATCGAGTTCACCGGACAGCTTTAATGTTTCGCCCTCACGCGACCAGCTCAGTTGCTGCGACATTACTTCTTCTCATCCAGGGTGATTTTCTGGCGAGAGATAGACTGCAGCTGGGCGGTCAGGCCATCAATGCCTTTGGTACGCAGCAGGTCGCTCCACTCATTCTGTTTAGTCGTGATCATGCTCACCCCTTCGGCGATCATGTCATACGCCTGCCAGTTGCCGGTCTGGCTGTTTTTACGCCACTGGAAATCCAGGCGAACCGGTGGACGACCGTTAGGATCGATGATCGTGACGCGAATAGGCACAATGGTGGCATCACCCAGCGGCTGTTCCGGTGCAATCTGGTAGGTCTGGCCGTGGTACATCGCCAGCGCCTGGCCGTAAGCCTGTTTCAGGTATTCACGGAAGGCAGCAAAGTAGGCTTCACGCTGCGCAGGGGTAGCGTCTTTGTAATAACGCCCCAGCACCAGCGCACCGGCATATTTGATCTGCACATACGGCAGCAGCTCCTGATCGACCACGTCACGCAGATAATCAGGATTAGAACGAATTTTAGGCTGTTCGTTTTTAAGACGATCGAAGGTTTTCTTCGCGGCTTCGTCCATCAGTTTGTACGGGTTGCTCTGATCCGCGGCGTGTGCTGCCGCGAGAGGGGCAATAACCAGCATGGCAACCATTAACAGTCGTTTAAACATGAATGACTTCTCCTGATATTAATTCGTCGTGCCAGGTGTCGGTGCGACGTTGGTATGATCTTCAGTCTGCGCAGGGGCAGCATCGGACTTTTTATCATCTCCCTTACTGTTGTAAAGGAACTGACCAATCATGTCCTCCAGCACCATCGCGGACTTGGTATCCTGGATGACGCTACCGTCTTTAAGGATAGTCGTTCCAAGCTCAGGATCTTCAAAGCCCACGTTCAGTGCCAGATATTGTTCGCCCAGCAGGCCGGAGGTGCGGATAGAAAGCGAGCTGGTATCCGGGATATGGTTGTAACGCTCTTCAATATCCATCGCCACGCGCGGCAGATAGGTTTTTTCATCAAGCGTAATGTCAGCCACACGGCCAATAACCACACCGCCAATACGCACAGGAGAGCGCGCCTTCAGCCCTCCGATATTATCGAAAGTGGCATAGATGCGATAAGTCGGTTCGGTACGCACTGAGGTGATATCCGCCGCTCTCAGGCAGATAAACAGTGCGGCAAGCAGTGCCAGCAACAGGAACACGCCGACCCAAATTTCATTTTTTCTCGTTTGCATGAACTCAATTCCCAAACATCAGTGCGGTGAGCACAAAATCCAGACCCAATACGGCCAGCGACGAATGTACGACAGTACGTGTAGTTGCACGGCTAATGCCCGCCGACGTCGGGATGGCATCGTAACCATTAAATAACGCAATCCAGGTGACCGTAATGGCAAATACCACGCTTTTAATCAAACAGTTAACCAGATCCATTCGCAGATCGATGGCGTCCTGCATGGCAGACCAGAAGAAACCGGCATCAATCCCTTTCCAGTGAACGCCCACCAACGAACCGCCCCAGATACCGACGGCCACAAACAGGATAGTCAGCAACGGTAAGGAGATAACCCCTGCCCAGAAACGGGGTGAGATAACACGCCGCAACGGATCGACCGCCATCATTTCCATACTGGAAAGCTGCTCGGTGGCACGCATCAGACCAATCTCTGCGGTGAGTGCCGACCCCGCGCGTCCGGCAAACAGCAGTGCCGCCACCACCGGCCCCAGTTCACGCAGCAGCGAAAGCGCCACCAGCATGCCGAGGCTGGTTTCCGCGCTGTAGGTCGTCAGAACAAGGTAGCCCTGCAGCCCCAGCACCATGCCGATAAACAGACCGGACACAATGATGATGAGCATCGACAGCACGCCGACGTTATAGAGTTGCCGTACCAGTAAAGGCGCGTGCTTGCGGAACTCCGGCTTGCCGACCAGCGCGTTGAACAACATCAATCCGGCGCGCCCGAACGTCCTGATGGTTTTTATGCCACGGTGTCCAAGAGCGGCCAACGCATTTAACAGCATGAGTGGCTTAACTCCCTATTCCCAATAAATCGTCACGATAGTCGCCCGCAGGGTAGCGGAACGGCACAGGCCCATCCGCAATACCGTCGAGGAACTGCCGTACTCGCGGATCGCAGTTTTCCTGCAACGCCTGGGCGCTGCCGTGCGCGACGATCCTTTTGTCTGCCACAATGTAGGCATAGTCGGCAATACTCAACACTTCCGGCACATCGTGAGACACCACAATGCAGGTGACGCCGAGCGCGCTGTTCAATTCAGAGATGAGCTTCACCAGCACGCCCATCGTAATTGGATCCTGTCCGACAAACGGTTCGTCGAACATGATTAAATCGGGTTCCAGCGCAATGGCTCTCGCCAGCGCGGCGCGACGCGCCATACCACCAGACAGCTCTGACGGCATCAGCTTTGCGGCGCCACGCAGCCCTACCGCCTCCAGCTTCATCATTACCGTGCTTTTCAGCAGCTCTGGCGGAAGCTGCGTATGCTCGCGCAGCGGATAGGCGACATTATCAAAGACGTTCATGTCGGTGAACAAGGCCCCCGACTGAAAGAGCATGCTCATCCGCTTGCGCACAGTATACAGGCGCGACCGCGACATCTCCGGTACGTTTTCGCCGTCGAAGAGGATTTCACCGCTATCGGGTGGGATCTGCCCACCGATAAGTCGCAGCAGGGTCGTTTTACCGATCCCGGACGGTCCCATGATGGCTGTGATTTTGCCACGCGGCACGGTCAACGAAATATCATCAAATATCAATCTGTTGCCGCGAGAAAAGCTCACCCCACGGACATCGACTAAATTCGCCATCGTTTGGCTCATTTACGGTTCCTTTCTTACCCTGCTTCATGCGAAGCGTGAAGCTTAAATCAGCCCTAAACCCCACATTTTTACAGAATATTAGCCGTAGAGGTTAGCGAAAGCTGGCATTTGTTTTACTTTTCCGGCGCATAAAGTCAAAATTAGGAATTCGTTACGTCTTAGGCTGTATGCAGCGCTAACAATTCCCGCGCGGTGGACCGGCGAGTATACCTGAAGAAAGGACTTTTGATGCTTTTAGCAACAGCACTGTTAATAATTGGTTTACTTTTGGTGGTCTACAGTGCTGACCGTTTGGTGTTTGCTGCATCGATCCTGTGCCGCCTCACTGGCGTCCCCCCTGTTGTCATCGGGATGACCGTGGTCAGTGTTGGAACCTCCCTGCCTGAAATCATCGTCTCTGTGACGGCATCGCTGCATGGTCAGATAGACCTTGCTGTTGGCACCGCGATTGGCTCTAACATCGTCAATATTCTGCTTATTCTGGGCCTGGCCGCGCTGCTCCATCCATTTCGCGTGCATTCTGATGTTCTGCGCCGGGAATTGCCGCTAATGTTGATCGTAAGCCTGTTGGCAGGATGCGTATTTTACGATGGCGTTCTGAGCTACAGTGACGGCATTTTCTTGCTGGCGCTGGCGGTCATCTGGCTGCTCTATAGTGTTAACATTGCCCGCCTGGCGGAAAAACAGGGTCAGGACAGTCTGACGCGTGAGCAGGTCGCCGAGCTACCGCGTGAAGGTACGCTGCCTGTTGCACTGCTCTGGCTGGGTGTCGCGTTGATCATTATGCCCATGGCAACACGGATGGTCGTGGATAACGCGACGGTACTGGCGAATTATTTCGCCATGAGCGAACTGACCATTGGCCTGACCGTGATCGCCATCGGCACCAGCCTGCCGGAGCTGGCCACGGCCATTGCCGGGGCACGTAAAGGTGAAGATGACATCGCCATCGGCAATATTATCGGCTCGAACATCTTCAATATTGCCATCGTCTTGGGCCTGCCAGCCCTGATAACGCCCGGGCCGTTTAACCCGCTGGCCTTCTCACGTGATTACGGGGTGATGTTGCTGGTGAGCGTTATCTTTGCCCTGCTCTGCTGGCGGCGGCAACGACAGATCGGCAAAGGCGCAGGCGCGCTGCTGACGGGTGGATTTATCGTATGGATGGCGATGCTGTACTGGCTTTCGCCTCTTCTCTCTGGGTAAACGGAAACGCATTATGTCGCAAATAGAATTGCAGCCGGGTTTTGACTTTCAGAAAGCAGGCAAAGACGTTCTGGAGATTGAACGTGAAGGTCTGGCGCAGTTAGATCAGTACATTAATCAGGATTTTAGTCTCGCCTGTGAGAAGATGTTCTACTGTGCCGGTAAAGTCGTGGTAATGGGGATGGGCAAGTCCGGCCACATTGGCCGCAAAATGGCCGCCACTTTCGCCAGCACCGGCACCTCCTCCTTCTTTGTACATCCAGGAGAAGCGGCACACGGCGATCTGGGCATGGTGACGCCGCAGGATGTCGTCATTGCGCTGTCAAACTCCGGGGAGTCCAACGAGATCCTGGCACTGATACCGGTTCTGAAGCGGCTGCAGGTCCCGCTCATTTGCATGACAAGCCGCCCGGAAAGCAGCATGGCACGTGCGGCGGATATTCACCTGTGCGTCAAAGTGCCGAAAGAGGCCTGCCCACTGGGTCTCGCGCCAACATCCAGCACCACCGCGGCGCTGGTGATGGGCGACGCGCTTGCCGTTGCGCTCCTTGAAGCCCGCGGTTTTACCCCTGAAGATTTCGCGCTTTCCCATCCTGGCGGTGCGCTGGGTCGGAAACTGCTGCTGCGGGTTAACGATATTATGCATACTGGCGATGAGATCCCTCACGTCAGTAAAGAGGCCTCTCTGCGTGATGCGCTGCTGGAAATCACCCGTAAAAACCTGGGCATGACGGTGGTGTGTGACGATCTGATGAAGATCGAAGGGATTTTCACCGACGGTGACCTGCGTCGCGTGTTCGACATGGGCGTGGATGTTCGCACGCTGGGTATTGCCGATGTGATGACGCCCGGCGGGATTCGCGTTCGCCCGGGCACGCTGGCGGTGGATGTACTGAACCTGATGCAGTCCCGACATATCACCTCAGTGATGGTTGCCGATGGCGACCAATTGCTGGGTGTGGTACATATGCATGATCTGCTGCGCGCAGGCGTAGTGTAATGAAGGATAAGACAATGAGTAATGCGGGTGCATCCCTTGCAACCTGTTATGGTCCGGTCAGTGCCCACGTGATGGCAAAGGCAGAAAATATTCGCCTGCTGATTCTGGATGTGGACGGCGTACTGTCCGATGGCCTGATTTACATGGGCAATAATGGTGAAGAGCTGAAAGCGTTCAACGTTCGCGATGGCTACGGTATTCGTTGTGCGCTCACATCGGGTATCGAGGTTGCCATCATCACCGGGCGAAAAGCTAAACTGGTAGAAGATCGCTGTGAAACGTTGGGCATTACCCATCTGTATCAGGGACAGTCCGATAAGATGGCTGCTTTCAATGATTTACTGGGTAAACTGTCTATCGCGCCAGAACATGTGGCCTATGTCGGGGACGACCTGATCGACTGGCCGGTAATGGCCGAGATTGGCCTGAGTGTCGCGGTTGCGGATGCGCATCCGCTGCTGATCCCGCGGGCTGATTATGTTACCCACATCAACGGTGGCCGTGGTGCCGTACGTGAAGTCTGCGATCTGCTTCTGCTGGCGCAGGGCAAGCTTGATGAGGCCAAAGGGCAATCGATATGAGTAAAACCAGACGTTGGGTTATCATTCTGCTTTCGCTTGTCGCACTGATACTGATTGGCGTGAACCTTGCCGATCGTGACGATACGCAAACGGAAGTGATCAACAATAACGATCCAACCTATAAAAGCGATCACAGTGATACCGTAGTCTATAGCCCGGAAGGTGCGCTGAACTATCGCCTGATTGCCCAGCACGTTGAATATTTTTCAGATGACGGTATTTCGTGGTTTACCCAGCCGGTCATGACGACGTTTGATAAGGACAAAGTGCCGACGTGGTCGATTAAGTCTGACCGGGCAAAACTGACGAATGACCGTATGCTTTATCTTTATGGCCATGTTGAAGTCAACGCCCTGACCGCTGACTCACAACTGCGCAAAATTACGACAGATAATGCCCAGATCAACCTGGTTACTCAGGATGTGACGTCGCAGGATCTGGTCACTCTGTACGGCACAACATTTAATTCCAGCGGTTTAAGAATGCGCGGGAACTTACGCAGCAAAAACGCCGAGCTGATTGAAAAGGTTAGAACCTCCTATGAAATTCAAAACAAACAAACTCAGCCTTAAAGTAATTATCGCCAGTGCGATGCTGGCGGCCAGTCTTCCCGCGCTTGCTGTTACTGGCGATACCGAACAGCCGATCCATATCGAGTCCGATACGCAGTCTCTTGATATGCAGGGTAATGTCGTTACCTTTACCGGCAACGTGGTCATGACCCAGGGCACCATCAAGATTAACGCCGATAAGGTGGTCGTTACCCGTCCAGGTGGCGAACAGGGCAAAGAGATCATTGATGGCTACGGCAACCCGGCTACGTTCTACCAGATGCAGGACAACGGCAAGCCAGTGAAGGGCCATGCCAGCCACATGCATTATGAACTGGCGAAAGATCTGGTCATCCTTACCGGTAACGCCTATCTGGAACAGCTCGACAGCAATATCACCGGCGATAAGATCACCTATCTGGTGAAAGAGCAAAAAATGCAGGCCTCCAGCGAGAAAGGCAAACGCGTCACCACCGTGTTAGTGCCGTCTCAGCTGCAGGACAAAGGCAAGGGCCAGGCCCCGGCACAGAAGAAGAGTAACTAATTCGTTATGGCAACATTAACTGCAAAAAATCTCGCGAAGGCCTATAAGGGCCGCCGTGTCGTGGAAGATGTCAGTCTGACCGTCAACTCCGGCGAAATTGTAGGCCTGCTTGGTCCAAACGGTGCAGGTAAAACCACGACCTTCTACATGGTCGTGGGTATTGTCCCACGCGATGCCGGTAACATCATCATTGATGATGAAGACATCAGCCTTCTGCCACTGCATGCGCGCGCACGCCGTGGTATTGGCTACCTGCCGCAGGAAGCCTCCATTTTCCGTCGCCTGAGCGTCTTCGATAACCTGATGGCCGTTCTGCAAATTCGTGACGACCTGACCAGCGAACAGCGTCAGGATCGCGCCAACGAGCTGATGGAAGAGTTTCACATTGAGCACCTGCGCGATAGCCTCGGTCAGGCGCTGTCCGGGGGGGAACGCCGCCGTGTTGAAATTGCACGCGCGTTGGCAGCAAACCCGAAGTTCATCCTGCTGGATGAACCGTTTGCAGGCGTTGACCCCATCTCCGTTATCGACATTAAACGTATTATTGAGCATCTGCGCGACAGCGGTCTTGGCGTGTTGATTACTGACCACAACGTCCGTGAAACACTGGCCGTATGTGAACGTGCGTATATCGTGAGCCAGGGCAACCTGATCGCCCACGGCACGCCACAGCAGATCCTCGAAGATGATCATGTTAAGCGCGTCTATCTTGGGGAAGACTTCAGACTCTGATAGGGTAGAGGTAACGTAACGCCGAACCGGAGAAAAATGCTCTGAACATGAAGCAAGGTTTGCAATTAAGGCTCAGCCAACAACTGGCGATGACGCCGCAGTTACAGCAGGCGATTCGCCTGTTGCAACTGTCCACATTAGAACTCCAGCAGGAGCTCCAGCAAGCGCTGGACAGCAATCCGCTGCTGGAGCAAGCCGATCTTCATGACGAGGTAGACACTCAGCAATCACAGGACACGGAAGCCCTCGATACCGCCGATGCACTCGAACAAAAAGAGATGCCGGACGAGCTTCCGCTGGATGCCAGCTGGGATGAAATCTACACCGCCGGAACCCCTTCCGGCACGCGTGCAGACTACCAGGACGATGAGCTACCGGTCTATCAGGGTGAAACCACCCAGTCACTACAGGATTACCTGATGTGGCAGGTGGAGCTGACCCCTTTCTCCGATACCGATCGCGCGATTGCCACCTCCATCGTCGATGCCGTTGACGACACCGGCTATCTGACCGTCACGCTGGACGATATTCTGGAAAGCATGGGCGATGACGAGATTGAACTTGAAGAGATAGAAGCCGTTCTGAAGCGCATTCAGCGTTTCGACCCGGTGGGCGTAGCAGCGAAAGACCTGCGCGACTGTCTGCTGATCCAGCTTTCGCAGTTCAGCAAAGAGACGCCCTGGATCGATGAAGCCCGCTTAATCATCAGCGATCATCTGGATCTGCTGGCTAACCATGATTTCCGTACCCTGATGCGCGTTACGCGTCTGAAAGAAGAGGTGCTGAAAGAGGCGGTTAACCTGATTCAGTCGCTCGATCCTCGCCCCGGCCAGTCGATCCAGACCAGTGAGCCTGAATACGTCATACCTGACGTGCTGGTCAGAAAACACAACGGCCGCTGGGTCGTTGAACTCAATTCAGACAGCATTCCTCGCCTGCAAATCAATCAGCAATATGCCTCCATGTGCACCAGCGCGCGTAACGACGCTGACAACCAGTATATTCGTAGCAATCTGCAGGAAGCGCGTTGGTTAATCAAAAGCCTGGAGAGCCGCAATGATACGCTGTTGCGTGTGAGCCGCTGTATCGTCGAACAACAGCAGGCTTTCTTTGAGCAGGGCGAAGAGTATATGAAACCGATGGTGCTGGCGGATATCGCCCAGGCCGTCGAGATGCATGAATCAACGATTTCCCGCGTGACCACGCAGAAGTATCTGCACAGTCCTCGCGGTATATTTGAGCTTAAGTATTTCTTCTCCAGCCATGTGAATACCGAAGGCGGTGGCGAAGCCTCGTCAACGGCGATTCGTGCACTGGTGAAGAAGTTGATCGCCGCGGAGAACCCCGCGAAGCCACTGAGCGACAGTAAGTTAACCACCATGCTGTCCGACCAGGGTATTATGGTGGCACGTCGTACTGTTGCGAAGTATCGAGAGTCTTTATCCATTCCGCCGTCTAACCAGCGTAAACAGCTGGTCTGACACAACCGATAAGGAAGACACTATGCAGCTCAACATCACTGGACAAAACGTCGAAATTACTGAAGCTTTACGCGACTTTGTGAACACGAAATTCGCAAAACTCGAGCAGTATTTCGAAAGGATCAATCAGGTCTATATTGTGTTGAAAGTGGAGAAAGTGACTCATATCTCGGATGCAACCCTGCATGTCAATGGGGGCGAACTCCACGCCAGTGCGGAAGGGCAAGACATGTACGCTGCTATCGATGGCTTGATTGATAAGCTTGCAAGACAGCTCAATAAACATAAAGATAAACTGAAACAACACTAATTGTCCGGGCAGTTAACGGGTGCAGGAAGGCCTGTTGTGGAGCACAACAGGCCATTTGTACAGTTAGCGCTTAGGTGAAATTATGATGAACAACGATTCCGCTCTTCAATTGAGCAATGTCCTTAACCAGGAATGTACCCGCAGTGGCGTTCACTGCCAGAGCAAAAAACGTGCGCTGGAGATTATCAGTGAACTGGCCGCAAAACAGCTGGGCCTGCCACCGCAGGTCGTATTCGAAGCCATCCTGACCCGTGAAAAAATGGGCAGTACCGGTATCGGCAACGGCATTGCGATCCCGCATGGCAAACTGGAAGAGGACACCCTGCGTGCCGTCGGTGTGTTTGTGCAACTGGAAACGCCTATTGCCTTTGATGCCATCGATAACCAGCCCGTTGATCTCCTCTTCGCGCTGCTGGTTCCTGCCGATCAGACGAAAACCCATCTGCATACGCTTTCACTGGTCGCTAAACGCCTGGCCGATAAAACCATCTGCCGTCGACTGCGCTCAGCGCAAAGTGATGAAGAGCTTTATGAAATTATCACTGAAGCAGAAGGCAGTCAGGATGAGGCATAACCAGGAGATGGCCTTCAGATCTGTTGTCCTGAGGAGAAACGGAACATGGTGCTGATGATTGTCAGTGGCCGTTCAGGGTCGGGGAAATCCGTCGCCCTGCGCGCGCTGGAAGACATGGGTTTTTACTGCGTAGATAACCTGCCGGTGGTACTGCTGCCCGAGCTGGCACGCACCCTTGCAGACAGACAAATCTCTGCCGCCGTCAGCATCGACGTCCGTAACATGCCTGAATCGCCCGAAATCTTTGAACAGGCGATGAGCAACCTGCCGGACACCTTTTCACCTCAGCTGTTGTTCCTTGATGCGGACCGCAACACGCTGATCCGTCGCTACAGCGATACCCGTCGTTTGCACCCGCTTTCCAGCAAGAACCTCTCTCTGGAGAGCGCAATCGACGAAGAGAGCGACCTGCTGGAGCCCCTGCGCTCACGTGCCGATTTGATTGTCGACACCTCCGAAATGTCCGTTCACGAGCTGGCAGAAATGCTGCGTACCCGTTTACTGGGCAAACGCGAGCGTGAACTGACAATGGTGTTTGAGTCATTCGGCTTTAAGCACGGCATTCCTATCGATGCGGATTATGTTTTCGACGTGCGCTTCCTGCCAAACCCGCACTGGGATCCGAAACTGCGTCCAATGACCGGGCTGGATAAACCCGTCGCGGCGTTCCTCGACAGGCACACAGAAGTTCACAATTTTATCTACCAGACGCGAAGCTACCTTGAGCTATGGTTACCTATGCTGGAGACAAACAATCGTAGCTATCTGACGGTGGCGATTGGCTGTACCGGCGGTAAACATCGTTCGGTCTATATCGCCGAACAGCTGGCCGACTATTTCCGTTCACGCGGAAAGAACGTTCAGTCCCGTCATCGCACGCTGGAAAAACGTAAAACATGACCGTAAAGCAAACCGTTGAGATCACCAATAAGCTGGGCATGCACGCACGCCCGGCAATGAAGCTGTTTGAACTGATGCAGGGTTTCGATGCGGAAGTTCTGCTGCGAAATGATGAAGGGACCGAAGCGGAAGCAAACAGCGTCATTGCACTGCTGATGCTGGATTCCGCCAAAGGTCGCCAGATTGAAGTCGAAGCCACCGGCCCACAGGAAGAGGAAGCGCTGGCGGCGGTGATTGCGCTGTTTAACGCCGGGTTTGACGAGGATTAATTTCAGCCCCGCTGGCGGGTGGCGCTGCGCTTACCCGCCCTACATTAGCTTATTACGCTGCATAAACCCTTCCCCGCCTAACTGACGCATCTGGCGCATGATCCACGCCTGACGGCTTCGCACGTACCCTGAAGGGGCATTAGCCTTAAAGCGGATGGGATTAGGCAAGACGGCAGCCAGGAGCGCCGCTTCGGACATACTCAGTCGGCTGGCCGGTTTATTGAAATAGCGCTGCGCGGCGGCCTCAACACCAAACACGCCATCGCCAAACTCAGCAATATTGAGATAGACGGTCAGAATGCGTTTTTTGCTCCAGACCGTTTCCATCCCCAGCGTCAACCCCGCTTCCAGCCCTTTTCGTACCCAGCTTCGACCGTCCCACAGGAACAGATTCTTTGCGGTTTGCTGCGATAATGTCGATGCCCCACGGACGCGGTTTTCGTGGCGTTCATTGTGCGCCAGCGCTTTCTCGATTGCCGCCACGTCAAACCCCCAGTGTTCCGGGAATTTCTGATCCTCTGCCGCAATGACCGCCAGCCCCATAAACGGTGAGATCTCATCCATACTTACCCAGTCCGAGTGGGCCACATAGCTGAAATCACCACTGAGCCATGCCCCAAGCTGACGCTCGACCATCACGGCCGAAAACGGGACCGGCATAATGCTGAATAAGGCGAGTCCGCCGCCCCAGAATACCGCGAGCACGAGAACGATGCGCAACAGGGCGCGTTTCACCCACGCGCCTGCGCCGAATTTACGACTCATTCAGTCAACACCAGCACTCTGGCCACCAGTTTTTCGATGCCTG
This sequence comes from Enterobacter sp. SENG-6, assembly GCF_001605945.1. NCBI lineage: Bacteria > Pseudomonadati > Pseudomonadota > Gammaproteobacteria > Enterobacterales > Enterobacteriaceae > Enterobacter > Enterobacter sp. SENG-6. The sequence continues at coordinate 79,535 of NZ_LOMM01000076.1, read as the reverse complement.
CAGCGGCCTCGGCAATATTCTGCGCCAGCATCCAGGCAGGCGTGGTAACGACCTTGTTGTCTTCATCCACCACAATGTCATCCACCGGACAAGGTACGTGCTCGCCGCCCATCTCCTCAATGATTTCTGCGGTATCAATATCGGTGCCGATTGTCAGCCGCAGCGGGAAATCAAAAATTTTAGGCAGCATTGCCGGCGCGATACAGATAAAGCCCTGCGGTTTACCTGCCGCGTGCATTGCTTGCGACAGCGCTTTTAAATGGGGATCGATCTGACACGCCGCCCCTTCTGAAGCAAAGGTACTGAGATTTTTGGCCGCCCCAAACCCGCCCGGCACGATTAACGCATCGAGCTCAGCGGCATCCGCCTGAATAAGAGGGTGGACATCGCCACGCGCAATACGTGCCGCTTCAATCAATACGTTACGGGTTTCCGCCATGGCCTCTCCGGTCAGATGATTAATCACATCTGCCTGCTTTTTGTCTGGCGCGAAACAGATCGCTTCCGCCCCCTGCCTTGCCAGGGCCAGCAGCGTGATGACGGCTTCATGAATTTCTGAACCATCGTAAACACCGCATCCGCTCAGTACGACACCAACCTTTTTCATCCTGACGTTCCTTCTTTGCAACTTGCTGAAGCACATAATTAATTTTGATTAAAACGCTATGCTTCACACATTTCACTGATTCATGTAACAAACCATTTAAGATTTGCTATCTTATCTGCGTGCGGCCTAAATTTTCAGGCGGCGCCCATGCGAAAACAACACGAAAAATCAGGCGCAGCCACGATTTCCCTGGTGTTGGCGCAGTATTCGCGCACCCCGGTTAAGCCGGGGTCATTTTTTTCTGGCATCCACCCAAGCTTTTAGCACCGCCACATCGTTCTGCCACTCTTGTTTCATCTCTTCGACCCAATCACCCACGTTATCTTCCCATGCCGGTAAATCAGGTGACTGAATCTGTTGTCCCAACTGCTGTAAGTGGCGTAACCCGACAGAGCCAGCAGCGCCTTTGATCTTATGCCCTTCTTCCACAATGCCTTTCTGATCGCGTGCGGTCAGGTTGGACTCCAGCACGCTCAGGTAGCCAGGCATCATTTTTTCGAACACGGCCAGACCATCGGTAATCAGTTTTGGGCCAACCAGGTCGATGTACTGCTCCAGCATCGCAATATCCAGAATCGTTTGGGCCTTCGCGCTATCAACAGACGTCATGGTGCTCTCCTCTTCATCATGGGTATCCCAGAACTTCTTGATCATGGCGGTCAGAGCAGGCACCGCCAGCGGCTTGCTGAGCACATCATCCATACCGGCATCGAGGTACTCTTTTTTATCTTTCAGGACGTTGGCCGTCAGCGCGACCAGCGGCGGCAGTTCATCGGCGGCATACTGCGTTGTCAGCGCACGGGAGATATCCAGCCCGGTCATGTCCGGCAGTTGAATATCCAGCAGGACGAGGTCATATTCGCCCGGTTTAAACATCTCCAGCGCGGCTTTACCGGTCATCGCCACGTCCACGCTGTTACCCAGTTTTTCCAGCACCGAGCACGCCACAATCACGTTCAGCTCGATGTCTTCGACCAGCAGAACATGTAGCGCCGGGAGCGGCATATCGTCTTGTTCAAAGGTATCCTCAACCTCTTCTGCCACCGCCGGGGCATGCACCGTCAGCGTAAAGGTAGAGCCTTTGCCCGCCTGGCTGGCTACGGTGATATCACCGCCCATGCTCTTCGCGAGCCGTTTCGATACCGCAAGGCCAATGCCCGTGCCGGTAGCAGGCTTACCACCGTTGCTGTCCTTCACCTGATAATACATGGCAAAGATTTTGTCCTGCTCTTCCTGCGGAATGCCAATGCCTGAGTCTTCCACCTCAAAATGGAGCATGTCTCCTTCGTCATAGCGGATACGCACCGCCACCTGCCCCTGCTGGGTAAATTTCACCGCGTTGCTGATCAGGTTCCAGAGAATTTGGCGCAGACGCGTGCCGTCCGTGACCACTTTGTGCGGCAGCGGCAGGGTTGGCTCCATGACAAAGCTCAGCCCCTTTTGCTGCGCCTGCAGGCCGGACAGGTTTTCCAGATCGGCAAGGAAGCTGGTGAAATCAACCGGCTGGTTATCAAGCTGGACTTTACGGCGCTCCATCTTATCCATGTCGATAATATCGTTGAAGATATTCCCCAGCGTGACCGCCGAGACATGGATCGTTTTGAGGTATTTTTCCTGCTCCGCCGTCAGGTCGGTGTCCAGCAGAATACGGCTTAAGCCGACGATGCCGTTCAACGGGGTACGCAGTTCATGGCTAATGGTGGAGATGAAAGTCGTCTTATCGCGGCTGGCGCGCTCAAGGGCATCCTGATAACGCTTACGCTCGGTGATATCGCGGCCAAAGCCCATCAGGCCGTGGCGTTTCCCGACGCGGTCGTAGTACGGCACTTTACGGATCTCAAAGCAGGCTTTACGCCCGTCCGGGTAATCCAGCCACTGTTCATAGGTCAGCGAGACATTGTGGCGGAAGACTTTTTCGTCCGTCTCCATGACCTTGGCGGCCGCCTCTTCGGAGTACACATCCTGGGGTTTCAGGTGGATCAGCTGCTTTTCGCTTTTGCCGGTCAGCAGCTCCATCGCCCGGTTACAGCCGGAGAACTCTTTGTCTTCGTTACGGTAGAAAACCAGATCCGGAGAAGCATCAAGGAATGAACGCAGGAAAGAGGATTGCTGCTCAAGCTGGATCTGCGTCACCTCACGCTCTTTCATTTCGATTTTCAGCTGCTCAAGCGTCGCCTGACGCTCGGCTTCCGCCTTCTCACGATCTGAAATCTCCTGGTTAAGCTGGGCAATGTTGTCTTTCAGCTGGACGTTGAGCTTTAAATCGCGCTCGCGCATCTCTTCCAGCTTATCAACCAGTTTTGACAGGCGCTGACGGGACTCCTCCAGCTGTTCAACGACGACGGAAAGAAAATAGACCGCCCAGGGGGTGATCAGCAAACCGAAGAAGATAGAGCGGATGACGTCGATACTCTCGACCTGACCATGCAACACCATGGTCACGGCCATTTGCACGACAATGGCCAGAACAACCAGCGCCAGCGCCAGCAGCATGGAGAAACGCACCAGCCCGAGCTTCATCATCAGGTCGACGTAGTACTGGGCAAGCATTCGAATTTGCTTCATAGAGGATCCCTTCACGACTTTATCGCTCAATAATACTCAAATTCGCGGCGGGACGTTGAAGGTTGTGAGAAAAAGTGCGGGGTGAAACAGGAGATTAGCCTCGCTTCCGGCTAACCGGAAGCGAGGAGAGGAGAATCAGGAGCGTTTCAGCAGCAGCCAGAGGCTGATCAGCAGGAAGCTGGCGCTCGGCAGCAGCGCACCAATAATTGGCGGAATGCCGTAAACCAGCGTCAGCGGGCCAAAGATCTGATCGAGGACGTAGAATACAAAGCCGAAGCTGATCCCGGTGACCACTCGAACACCCATCGGTACGCTACGCAGCGGGCCAAAGATAAACGACAGGGCCATCAGCATCATCACCGCCACGGACATCGGCTGGAAGATTTTGCTCCACATATTGAGTTGATAGCGCCCGGCATCCTGCCCGCTCGACTTCAGGTATTTGACGTAGTTGTGCAACCCGCTGATGGAGAGCGCGTCCGGATCCAGCGCCACCACCCCGAGTTTGTCCGGCGTGAGGTTGGTTTTCCACGTCCCGGACACCGTCTGAGAGCCGGTGATCTGTTTTGGGTTCGTCAGGTCAGACTCGTCAACCTGGGATAACCGCCACTGCTTGTGTTCGGGGTCAAACTTCGCTGACGATGCGTGACGTACAGACTGTAAACGACGCTCATCATTGAAGGCGTAAATACTCACGCCGCCCAGCTCATCATCCCCTTTCACACGTTCGATATAGACGAAGTTCTGGCCATCTTTCGCCCATAACCCTTGCTGTGTTGAAAGCAGTGAACCGCCGTACATTGCCTGGGCACGATAGTTACGCGCCATCTGTTCACCCTGCGGTGCCACCCACTCGCCAATCGCCATGGTCAACAGCACCAGTGGGATCGCGGTTTTCATGACCGACAGCGCCACCTGCAAACGGGTAAAGCCCGATGCCTGCATCACAACCAGTTCGCTGCGCTGTGCCAGCATCCCCAGCCCCAGCAGCGCGCCCAGCAGGGCTGCCATCGGGAAGAAGATCTGCACATCTTTTGGCACGCTGAGCAGGGTATACATCCCTGCACCCAGCGCGTCGTAGCTCCCTTGCCCGGCTTTTTTCAGCTGATCGACAAATTTAATAATGCCGGAGAGCGACACCAGCATGAACAACGTCATCATGATGGTGGTGAAAATGGTTTTACCGATATAGCGATCAAGAACGCCAAACGCCTGCATTAGATGGCTCCTTTACGCGAAAATCGGGCACGTATGCGGCGCACTGGCACCGTATCCCACAGGTTTAATCCCAGCGCCAGTAAGATGTACAGGCTGTTGACGAACCACGTCCACACCATCGGGTCCAGCTTACCCTTCGCGCCGTTAGAACGAATCGAGGTTTGCAGCAGGAAGTAGATTAGGTACAGCAGCATCGCCGGCAGCATTGAGAGCACGCGCCCCTGACGCGGGTTCACCACGCTCAGCGGCACGACAATCAATGCCATCATAAACACGGTGAAGACGAGCGTAATACGCCAGTGGAACTCCGCACGCGCTCTGTCGGTATCGGTGTTCCACAGCGTACGCATATCCATTTGCTCGGTATCCGTTGGATCGAGCGCCACCGCCTGATGACCAATAATGGCCTGATAGTTCTGGAAATCCGTAATACGGAAGTCACGAAGCATCGCGGTGCCTTCAAAGCGGGTGCCTTTATTCAGCGTCACGACCTGGGAACCATCTTTGCGCTGCGCAAGCTGACCGGAGTCTGCCACCACCACCGATGGACGGGCGTTTCCTTTGGTCCGCAGCTGCGCCAGGAAGACGTCGTTGAATTTACTGCCGTCGACGCTCTCAATAAACAGCACTGAGTTTCCGTCGGTCGCCTGCTGGAACTGCCCCTGCGCTAATGCCGCCATACCGGGGTTCGCTTTTGCTTCAGCCAGCACTTCATCCTGATGACGAGAGGACATTGGGCCCGCCCACATCACATTCACCGCGGCGACGATACCCGTGAACAGCGCCAATATCATGGCGGCTTTCACCAGAACAGCCTTGCTCAAACCACAGGCATGCATCACCGTGATTTCACTCTCGGTATAAAGCTTACCGAGCGTCATGAGCAGACCGAGGAAAAGACTTAGCGGCAGAATAAGCTGCGCCATTTCCGGGATCCCTAAACCAAGCAGGGAAAGCACCAGATTCGTTGGAATTTCGCCGTCAACGGCCGCACCGAGGATCTTGACCAGCTTCTGACAGAAAAAAATCAGCAGCAGGATGAAGAGGATCGCCAGTTGGCTTTTGAGCGTCTCCCGCACCAGATATCTTATGATTATCACTTTAAATACGCCCGTAAAAACCCGTCTCTTTGCTGGAAAATCGCTTGTTTCATGGCTTAAACGTCATTTATTCTCTTGAGTCGTCGAAATCATCGCTAAGATTAAAACACCCGGCGGATTCACGCTTCAGGACTTTTTCTGACGTGTCGAAACCGTAATAACGTAAGATTAACACGAAGTCACCACAACAGCGGACTTGAGTTACGAAAGGTTTCAATTCTATCCGTAGCAGCCGCTGTTGTCTTTAAGATTCAGGAGCGTAGTGCATGGAGTTCAGTGTAAAAAGCGGTAGCCCGGAGAAACAGCGGAGTGCCTGCATCGTTGTGGGCGTCTTTGAACCACGCCGACTCTCCCCGATCGCCGAGCAACTCGATAAAATCAGTGACGGCTACATTAGCGCCCTGCTGCGCCGTGGCGAACTGGAAGGCAAACCTGGGCAGACGCTGTTACTGCACCATGTTCCGAACGTGCTGTCCGAACGTATTCTGCTGATTGGCTGCGGTAAAGAGCGCGAGCTGGATGAACGTCAGTATAAGCAGGTGATTCAGAAAACAATTAATACCCTGAATGACACCGGCTCAATGGAAGCCGTTTGCTTCCTGACCGAACTGCACGTCAAAGGTCGTAACACCTACTGGAAAGTGCGCCAGGCTGTCGAAACCGCAAAAGAGAGCCTGTACAGCTTCGATCAGCTCAAGACCAATAAAAGCGAGCCGCGCCGTCCGCTGCGTAAAATGGTCTTTAACGTGCCAACCCGTCGCGAACTCACCAGCGGCGAGCGCGCCATCCAGCACGGTCTGGCGATTGCCGCCGGGATTAAAGCCGCAAAAGATCTGGGCAACATGCCGCCTAATATCTGTAACGCCGCCTATCTGGCCTCTCAGGCGCGCCAGCTGGCTGACTCCTATAGCAAGAATGTCATCACCCGCGTTATCGGCGAACAGCAGATGAAAGAGCTGGGTATGCACTCTTACCTGGCGGTGGGCAACGGCTCGCAGAACGAATCCCTGATGTCGGTTATCGAATACAAGGGCAATCCGTCAGAAGACGCGCGTCCTGTTGTGCTGGTTGGTAAAGGCCTGACCTTCGATTCCGGTGGTATCTCCATCAAGCCTTCTGAAGGCATGGATGAGATGAAGTACGACATGTGTGGTGCAGCGGCGGTGTATGGCGTGATGCGTATGGTGGCTGAACTTCAGTTACCGATTAACGTTATCGGCGTGCTGGCGGGCTGCGAAAACATGCCGGGTGGACGCGCTTATCGTCCGGGTGATGTCCTGACCACCATGTCCGGCCAGACCGTTGAGGTGCTGAACACCGATGCCGAGGGCCGTCTGGTGCTGTGCGACGTATTAACCTACGTTGAACGCTTCGAACCTGACGTGGTGATCGACGTGGCCACCCTGACCGGTGCCTGCGTGATCGCGCTCGGCCACCACATCACCGGCCTGATGTCGAACCACAATCCGCTGGCGCACGAGCTTATCGGCGCGTCCGAACAAGCCGGTGACCGCGCATGGCGTCTGCCATTGGGTGACGAATACCAGGAACAGCTGGAATCTAACTTTGCGGACATGGCGAACATCGGCGGCCGTCCTGGTGGTGCCATCACCGCGGGCTGCTTCCTGGCACGCTTCACCCGCAAGTACAACTGGGCGCACCTGGATATTGCCGGCACCGCATGGCGCTCCGGAAAAGCCAAAGGCGCGACCGGTCGTCCGGTTGCGTTGCTGTCGCAGTTCCTGCTAAACCGCGCAGGATTTAATGGCGACGAGTAAGTCAAAACGGCAGTAAACCGTAGGCCGGGTAAGGCGAAGCCGCCACCCGGCTTAAGCATTTAAAGTGAGCACAAGAAGCCCCATATATGAAGAATGCAACGTTCTACCTTCTGGACAACGATACCCATCAGGATGGCCTCAGCGCCGTAGAACAGCTGGTGTGTGAAATTGCCGCAGAACGTTGGCGCGCAGGTAAACGGGTTCTGATTGCCTGTGAAGATGAACAGCAGGCGATTCGTCTTGACGAAGCGCTGTGGGCGCGCCCGCCGGAGAGTTTTGTACCGCATAACCTGTCTGGCGAAGGGCCGCGCGGCGGCGCACCGGTCGAGATAGCCTGGCCGCAAAAGCGCAACAGCAGCGCGCGCGATATTCTGATTAGCCTGCGGATAGATTTTGCAGATTTTGCCACCGCTTTCACAGAAGTGGTAGACTTTGTCCCTTACGAAGAATCCTTGAAACAACTGGCGCGCGAACGCTACAAAGCGTACCGCCTGGCTGGTTTTAACCTGAATACGGCAACCTGGAAATAATGGAAAAGACATATAACCCACGCGATATCGAACAGCCGCTTTACGAGCACTGGGAACAGCAGGGCTATTTCAAGCCTAACGGCGATGAAAGCAAAGAGTCCTTCTGCATCATGATCCCGCCGCCGAACGTCACCGGCAGTTTGCATATGGGTCATGCCTTCCAGCAGACCATCATGGATACCATGATCCGCTACCAGCGCATGCAGGGCAAAAACACCCTGTGGCAGGCGGGGACTGACCACGCGGGTATCGCGACCCAGATGGTGGTTGAGCGTAAGATTGCCGCTGAAGAGGGTAAAACCCGTCACGATTACGGTCGCGACGCCTTTATCGATAAAATCTGGCAGTGGAAAGCAGAATCTGGCGGCACCATTACCCGTCAGATGCGCCGTCTCGGTAACTCCGTAGACTGGGAGCGCGAGCGTTTCACCATGGACGAAGGCCTTTCCAACGCCGTAAAAGAAGTGTTCGTCCGTCTGTACAAAGAAGACCTGATTTACCGTGGCAAACGCCTGGTTAACTGGGACCCGAAACTGCGCACCGCAATCTCTGACCTGGAAGTGGAAAACCGCGAGTCTAAAGGCTCCATGTGGCACATCCGCTATCCGCTGGCCGACGGCGCGAAAACCGCAGACGGTAAAGATTACTTAGTGGTGGCAACCACCCGTCCGGAAACCCTGCTGGGCGATACCGGCGTGGCCGTTAACCCGGAAGATCCGCGTTATAAAGATCTGATTGGCAAATTCGTGGTGCTGCCGCTGGTGAACCGCCGCATTCCGATTGTGGGCGACGAACACGCCGACATGGAAAAAGGCACCGGCTGCGTGAAAATCACCCCGGCGCATGACTTCAACGACTACGAAGTGGGTCGTCGTCACGCCCTGCCGATGATCAACATTCTGACCTTCGACGGTGACATCCGTGAAAGTGCAGAAGTGTATGACACCAAAGGCAACGAATCCGACGTTTACTCAAGCGACATTCCGGCGGAGTTCCAGAAGCTGGAACGCTTTGCCGCGCGTAAAGCGATTGTGGCTGCCGTTGACGCACTCGGCCTGCTGGAAGAGATTAAACCTCACGATCTGACCGTGCCGTACGGCGACCGTGGTGGCGTGGTTATCGAGCCAATGCTGACCGACCAGTGGTATGTGCGTGCCGACGTGCTGGCAAAACCGGCTGTTGAAGCGGTTGAAAACGGCAGCATTCAGTTCGTGCCGAAGCAGTACGAAAACATGTACTTCTCCTGGATGCGCGATATTCAGGACTGGTGTATCTCCCGTCAGCTGTGGTGGGGTCACCGTATCCCGGCATGGTACGACAACGAAGGCAACGTATACGTTGGCCGCAGTGAAGATGAAGTGCGTCAGGAAAACAAACTGAGCGCGGATGTCGCCCTGCGTCAGGACGAAGACGTGCTGGATACCTGGTTCTCCTCCGCGCTGTGGACCTTCTCCACCCTCGGCTGGCCAGAGAACACCGACGCGCTGCGTCAGTTCCACCCAACCAGCGTGATGGTGTCCGGCTTCGATATCATCTTCTTCTGGATTGCCCGCATGATCATGATGACCATGCACTTCATTAAAGATGAAAACGGCAAGCCGCAGGTTCCGTTCCATACCGTCTATATGACCGGTCTTATCCGTGACGATGAAGGCCAGAAGATGTCCAAATCCAAGGGCAACGTCATTGACCCGCTGGATATGGTGGACGGGATCTCCCTGGAAGAGCTGCTGGAAAAACGCACCGGTAACATGATGCAGCCACAGCTGGCAGAGAAGATCCGCAAGCGCACCGAGAAGCAGTTCCCGAACGGGATTGAATCTCACGGTACTGACGCCCTGCGTTTCACTCTGGCGGCGCTGGCCTCTACCGGTCGCGACATCAACTGGGACATGAAGCGTCTGGAAGGTTACCGTAACTTCTGTAACAAACTGTGGAACGCCAGCCGTTTCGTGCTGATGAACACCGAAGATCAGGATTGCGGCTTCAACGGCGGCGAGATGATCCTCTCTCTGGCCGACCGCTGGATCCTGGCGGAATTCAACCAGACGGTGAAAGCGTTCCGCGAGGCGCTGGACAGCTACCGCTTCGACATCGCGGCGGGCATTCTGTACGAATTCACCTGGAACCAGTTCTGTGACTGGTACCTGGAGCTGGCGAAGCCGGTCATGAACGGCGGAACGGAGGCAGAACTGCGCGGTACGCGTAATACGCTGATTACCGTGCTGGAAGGCCTGCTGCGTCTGGCGCACCCGATCATTCCATTTATCACCGAAACCATCTGGCAGCGAGTGAAAGCGATCGCGGGCATCAACGCCGACACCATCATGCTGCAGCCGTTCCCGGAATTTGATGCCGCTAAAGTGGATGAAGCTGCCTCAGCGGATACCGAGTGGCTGAAGCAGGCGATCGTCGCTGTACGTAACATCCGTGCAGAAATGAACATCGCCCCGGGCAAACCGCTGGAACTGCTCCTGCGCGGTTGCAGCGACGCGGCTGTTCGTCGTGTCACCGAGAACAATACCTTCCTGAAAACCATGGCGCGTCTGGAAAGCATCACCGTGCTGCCAGCCGATGACAAAGGTCCGGTCTCCGTGACGAAAATCATCGACGGCGCCGAACTGCTGATCCCAATGGCGGGTCTCGTCGACAAAGACGCTGAGCTGGCACGTCTGGCGAAAGAAGTGGCGAAAGTCGACGTGGAAATTGGCAAAATCGAAAGCAAACTGGCGAACGAAGGCTTTGTCGCCCGCGCGCCGGAAGCGGTCATCGCCAAAGAGCGTGAACGCCTGGTTGCTTTCGCCGATGCGAAGACCAAGCTGATTGAGCAGCAGGCGGTGATTGCGGCCCTGTAATGCTTTTACCCCTTACGCTTCAGGGCGTAAGGGGTATTCTTCCTGAAAACTCCTCGCTTGCACTCCCCTTTCTGCGGTGCTATTAACAGCAGTTGTGTGTCAATTTTTGTAATGAGTAATGCTATGAGCGTGATTACCCCCGTCGCGACGACGATGCGTCGGATCGCTGTGCAGGACAACCCGGCTATCGCCGCCGTTATCCGTACGGTTTCTGCCGAATATGGCCTGACGGCTGATAAAGGCTATACGGTTGCTGATCCAAATCTGGACGAGCTGTTCCAGCTTTACAGCCAGCCGGGCCATGCCTACTGGGTTATTGAGCAGAATGGCCAGGTGGTGGGCGGCGGCGGCGTTGCTCCGCTCAGCTGCAGCGAGCCGGATATCTGCGAGCTGCAGAAAATGTATTTCCTGCCATCTGTTCGCGGACTAGGCCTGGCGAAGAAACTGGCGCTGGTCGCACTCGACTATGCCCGCAATCAGGGTTTTACACGCTGTTACCTCGAAACAACCGCCTTCCTCAAAGAGGCCATCGGCCTGTATGAACATCTGGGCTTTGAGCATATTGATGCACCGCTGGGCTGCACCGGCCACGTCGATTGCGAAGTCAGGATGCTGAAAACGCTGTAAATACTTTTGCTGCCCTCTTCTGTTAAGCGGTGGTTAACTGAATGCTCTACACTCTCAGTTCACACCATAACGGGGGAAACACGATGTCGAAGATAAAAAGCTACGCCGCACCGCAGGCGGGTGCAGAACTTGAACTGTACGAGTACGATGCGGGCGAACTAAAAGCGGAAGACGTCGAAGTACAGGTTGATTACTGCGGGATCTGCCACTCGGATCTCTCCATGATCGACAACGAATGGGGCTTTTCAAGCTATCCACTGGTCGCCGGACACGAAGTGATTGGCCGCGTCGTGGCGCTCGGCAGCGCTGCGCAGGACAAAGGCCTGAAAGTGGGCCAGCGCGTGGGTATTGGCTGGACGGCACGCAGCTGCGGTCATTGCGACGCCTGTATCAGCGGCAACCAGATCAACTGCCTTGATGGCGCCGTTCCAACCATCCTCAACAAGGGCGGTTTTGCCGATAAACTGCGCGCCGACTGGCAGTGGGTCATTCCGCTGCCGGACAGCATTGATATCGAATCCGCAGGCCCGCTGCTGTGCGGCGGCATTACCGTCTTTAAACCGCTGCTGATGCACCATATCACCGCCACCAGCCGTGTGGGTGTGATTGGTATCGGGGGGCTCGGTCATATTGCCATCAAACTGCTGCACGCGATGGGCTGCGAAGTGACGGCATTCAGTTCTAACCCGGCGAAAGAACAAGAAGTGCTGGCGATGGGGGCGGATAAAGTGGTGAACAGCCGCGATCCAGACGCGCTGAAAGCACTGGCGGGTCAATTCGATTTGATCATCAACACCGTTAATGTCGATCTCGACTGGCAGCCGTACTTTGAAGCACTGGCCTACGGCGGTAACTTCCATACGGTAGGTGCCGTGCTGAAGCCGCTGCCGGTTCCGGCGTTTACCCTGATCGGCGGGGATCGCAGCGTGTCCGGCTCTGCAACCGGCACGCCATTCGAGTTGCGCAAACTGATGAAGTTCGCCGGGCGCACGAAAGTATCGCCAACCACCGAACTCTATCCGATGTCGAAAATCAACGAAGCGATCCAGCACGTGCGTGACGGCAAAGCCCGTTACCGTGTGGTGTTGAAAGCAGATTTTTAATGTGGCACACCCCTCTCCCACAGGGAGAGGGCGCAAACACTAAAAACGGTAACGGTTGTTACCGTTTTGCTTCTACCATGGCCTTAAACACCTCTGCCACCGCAACCGCTCCCGGATCCATTACCCCATCCAGATTCTCTTTATTCACATACGACGAACGTCCCGCGCCCGCTTTGCCCATTCTGGCCGTTGCCTCTGCGCCCTGCTGTGCCGCCTGCGCCGCCGCCTGAAGATCGTTTTTCTGCAACGTCTCCAGCGCCGGCTGTAGCGCATCGATCAGCGTGCGATCGCCGAGATCGGCCCCGCCATACTGCTTCATCTGTGCCAGCCCACTCAGCAATGCATCGGCAAGCGATTGTCCGTCATGCAGCTTTTGTCCGGCTGCCGTGAAAAAGATCGACATTAATACGCCACTCGATCCGCCCATCACCGTTGCCAGCCGCTCGCCCACCAGCAGAAGTAATGTCGACACGTCGTTAAGAGGAAGGTTGTTCTCCTCCAGACGCTGCGCAATCTCCCGCGCCCCTTGCGCAAAGGTGGATCCGGTATCGCCATCCCCCACTTTCGCATCCAGCGCGTTCAGACGGTTTTCCAGCTGAATCAACGTCTTTGTCACCACAGAGACATATTCGCCCACCTGCGGATTTGCGGACGGGGTAAACTCCACGCGGTCATGGATCGCGCTATGCTCCTGGGTACGCAGCGGGGCAAACGCCACCGGCTTCTGCCAGCCCAGCGTCTCAACCTCTTCATGAAGGGCTTTTTCGAACAGATCGTTTAGCTTCAGCAGCGTCAGCGAAAAGCCCTTCATATCCAGGGCGCTCACCAGCGGTGCCGGGCCAATCAGGTACGCCAGGTTATCTTTCAGTGCCGAGTGGGCCAGCTCTTTGGTGAGCAGAGCCATCTCAAGTGCTGATACGCCCCCCAGGTTATTGATCAACACTGCGAAGCGCCCGTCACCCGCCTTCGCCTTAAGCGGCGTCACCAGCGTGTCGATAATCGCTTTACTGTTCTGCGTATCCACGACGGAAGCCCCTGGCTCACCATGAATGCCCAGACCCAGCTCGACATGACCTTGCTTAATGCGCCCTTCTTCCTCGTCGCTTCCCGGCAGGTTACACGTTTGCATCGCAACGCCCAGGCTCCAGAGATTATCGCAGGCCTGTTGCGCAATATCACGCACTTCACTCAGCGATTTTCCGTGCTCTGCGGCATAACCCGCGATCTTATGAACCAGCGCCGTACCGGCAATGCCGCGCGGCTGCTTGTTGTCCGGCAGCGCAATATCGTCTGCCACAATGACCATCTCCACCTTCAGGCCGTAGCGTTTCGCCTTTTCTGCCGCCAGACCAAAATTCAGGCGGTCACCGGTGTAGTTTTTAACGATCAGCAGGCAGCCACGGTCACCCGTCACCGCCACAATGGCATTCAGCACCGCATCCACGCTCGGCGAGGCGAACAGATCGCCGCACACTGCTGCCGTCAACATACCTTTGCCGACAAACCCGGCGTGTGCAGGCTCGTGGCCGGAACCGCCACCGGAGATCACCGCCACGCGGCTCTTGTCCCAGTCGCTGCGGGCCACAATGCGAATGGCAGGATCAACATCAAGCTTGACGAGGTTACCGTGCGGAGCAGAAATCAGAATGCCTTCAATAGCATCGTTGACCAGTTGTTTGCGATTATTAAAAAAGAATCTGGACATACATTCTCAACTTGTTGTGAACCGTATGCAAAAGCATAGTCCGCGCTGGGTAATACGCCGCAAAGTAAGGAATTTTTAACGCCATTTTGCCGTCAGGTTGCCTATACTCCACCCAGGACTAAGAGAGGATGAGTATCATGAGTACACCATTGTTAATTGCCAGGACGCTGGAGAAAGAGCTGTTTTTACTGCCTGCGATGGCGAACCGTCACGGCCTGATCACCGGCGCCACCGGGACGGGGAAAACCGTTACCCTGCAGAAGCTGGCCGAATCGCTCTCTGAGATTGGCGTGCCGGTCTTTATGGCCGATGTAAAAGGCGATTTAACCGGTGTGGCTCAGGAGGGGGCACCCTCAGAAAAACTCCTTGAGCGTCTGAAAAATATCGGCGTCAATGACTGGACGCCGCACAACAACCCGGTAGTTGTCTGGGATATCTTTGGTGAGAAAGGTCATCCGGTACGTGCCACCGTCTCCGATCTTGGTCCGCTGCTGCTGGCCCGTCTTCTGAATCTCAACGATGTCCAGTCCGGGGTGTTGAACATCATCTTCCGTATTGCCGACGCTCAGGGGCTGCTACTGCTCGATTTCAAAGATCTGCGCGCCATTACCCAATACATCGGCGATAACGCTAAATCCTTCCAGAACCAGTACGGCAACATCAGCAGTGCCTCCGTGGGGGCCATTCAGCGCGGGTTACTGACGCTGGAGCAACAGGGTGCAGAGCATTTCTTCGGCGAGCCGATGCTCGATATCAAAGACTGGATGCGCACTGACAGCAACGGCAAAGGCATCATCAACATTCTGAGCTCAGAGAAGCTCTATCAGATGCCGAAACTCTACGCCGCCAGCCTGCTGTGGATGCTCTCTGAACTTTACGAACAGCTGCCGGAGGCGGGCGACCTTGAGAAGCCGAAGCTGGTGTTCTTCTTCGACGAAGCGCACCTGCTGTTCAACGATGCGCCGCAGGTGCTGCTGGACAAGATCGAGCAGGTTATCCGGCTGATCCGCTCCAAAGGCGTCGGCGTGTGGTTTGTTTCGCAAAACCCGTCGGATATCCCCGATAACGTGCTGGGGCAGCTCGGTAATCGCGTCCAGCACGCCCTGCGCGCCTTTACGCCAAAAGATCAGAAAGCCGTCAAAGCTGCCGCACAAACCATGCGCGCGAACCCGGCCTTTGATACCGAAGCGGCGATTCAGGCGCTGGGTACCGGTGAGGCGCTGATCTCCTTCCTGGATGCCAAAGGCAGCCCGTCCATTGTGGAACGCGCCATGGTGATTGCCCCTTGCTCGCGAATGGGGCCGGTAACGGACGATGAGCGCAACGGCCTGATTAACCACTCCCCGGTTTACGGGAAATACGAAGATGAAGTGGATCGCGAATCTGCCTTCGAGATGCTGCAAAAAGGGGTACAGGCCACCACCGACTCGCAGGACGCCCCACCCGCCAGGGGGCAGTCAGTCGCGGTGGATGATGGCATTCTGGGTGGGCTGAAAGACATTTTGTTTGGCAGTACCGGGCCGCGCGGCGGCAAGCGCGATGGCGTTGTACAGACGATGGCGAAAAGCGCCGCGCGGCAGGTCACGAATCAGATAGTGCGCGGCATGCTGGGGAGTCTGTTAGGCGGTCGCCGCCGGTAGCGGAGCGACCCACGGCCGTCCCAGCGCCGAGCCCTGCACACCGTGCTCATGCAGATAGCGGTCAATCTCCACCATCCCCGTCCAGCGGTTCTCACACCATAGCGGTGCCAGAAGCGTTGGACGGCGGGCGCTGGCGGAGATACGGTGATAGACAATCTCGGGCGGCGTATGACGGATCATCTCCCCTGCCGTTACCGTATACTCGTCGAGTGCGATGCCGTTTAACCGCCCGGCTTGCCAGGCTTTGGCCATAATGCTGCCCTGCACAATATGCAGCGGGTGCAGCTTGATCCCGTCCACGCCTGTCTCAACGACTTTTTCCAGCGTCTCCAGGCCATGCTGCTGCCCTTCTCCCGGCAGGCCGACAATCAGATGCGTGCAGACTTTCAGGCCACGTTCGCGGGCCAGGCGGGTGGTGCGCTGATAGCAGGCAAAATCATGGCCGCGATTAATACGGTGCAGGGTTTTGTCATGCGCGCTTTGCAGGCCTAGTTCCAGCCAGATCTCATAGCCCTGCTCTTTATACTCGCTGAGTAAATCCAGCACCGCGTCGGGCACGCAGTCCGGACGCGTACCGACACACAGCCCGACAATGTTCGCCTGAGCGACCGCCTGTTGATACATCGAACGCAGCACCTGCACTTCCGCCCATGTGCTGGTGTAGGCCTGGAAATAGGCCAGATACTGCTTTGCCCGGTTCACAAGACGGGCCTGATGCGCGAGCTGTTCCGCGATAGATTTATGCTGCTGCGCCTCGTCCGCAAAGGAGGCCACGTTACAGAAGGTGCAGCCGCCGCGCCCGAGCGTACCATCGCGATTCGGGCAGCTAAAACCGCCATGCAGCGTCAGCTTGTGAACCTTTTGCCCGTAGCGCTGCAAAAGATCCCCACCAAACATATTGACTAATTTCTGTAACTGCATAATCTGATAGACCGTCCCGAAGAAAGGGGACAAGCCTGCCATTTTTAGCCACCATCGGCGATGACCTGGATCAATCGCCCTGGCTGGCCTTTATCTATTTGAATAACTACTCAAGATTACTGCAATTTCATTCACGCCAAATGTGATTACTTTTCCTTATGTTCTGATTGTTTTTTTTATTTATAACGCCAGCACTGAAAAACAGTGACTTTATGCGGGTTTAAACCGCACAGCAGTTTATTATCCTGTAAAAAAACCGGCATTCAGCACGCTGCATCAATAATACCGCTTTCATATAGTGAGTCAGATCACACTCCGCTGCGACTTCGCAGGGCGCTTAGTGGTTGTAAAAATAGTTAAATATCTTTTAAATACAATGCATTATCTTCTCTATAGCACATTTTTGTATAAATAAGATTGCCATTTGACCTGTGTACCAATTCCCGATAAGTTGGAAATCCGCTGGAAGCTTTCTGGATGAGCGGCCTGCTCATCATATTTATGCAGTAATTGAGATTCCCTCTGAAGCAAGTCCTCAAACTTGTTTACCTGCGCGAAAGGATGAAAAGAGGGCGAATGCGAGGTCCGCGTATGAAACGCAAACCCCGTCGCCATGCTCTTTCTGTGCCTGTGCGCCACGGTTCAGTGGGAAGCCCGACGAGCCTGGGGAGGTTCACTGATATGTTGTACGATAAATCCCTTGAGAAGGATAACTGTGGTTTCGGCCTGATCGCCCACATAGAAGGCGAACCTAGCCACAAGGTAGTGCGTACTGCTATTCACGCACTGGCCCGTATGCAGCACCGTGGTGCCATCCTTGCCGATGGTAAAACCGGCGACGGTTGCGGCCTGCTGCTGCAAAAACCGGATCGTTTCTTCCGTATCGTGGCGGAAGAGCGCGGCTGGCGTTTAGCCAAAAACTACGCTGTCGGTATGCTGTTCCTGAATCAGGATCCTGAAAAAGCTGCCGCCTCACGCCGCATCGTTGAAGAAGAACTTCAGCGTGAAACCCTTTCTATTGTCGGCTGGCGCGATGTGCCAACCAACGAAGGGGTGCTCGGTGAAATCGCCCTCTCCTCGCTGCCTCGTATTGAACAGATTTTTGTTAATGCGCCTGCGGGCTGGCGTCCACGTGATATGGAACGCCGTCTGTTTATTGCCCGCCGCCGCATTGAAAAACGTCTCCAGGACGACAAAGAGTTCTATGTCTGTAGCCTCTCGAACCTGGTGAACATCTATAAAGGTCTGTGTATGCCGGCTGACCTGCCGCGCTTCTACCTGGACCTGGCGGACCTGCGTCTGGAATCGGCCATTTGCCTGTTCCACCAGCGCTTCTCCACCAACACCGTTCCACGCTGGCCGCTGGCACAGCCGTTCCGCTATCTGGCGCACAACGGCGAGATCAACACCATCACCGGTAACCGCCAGTGGGCGCGCGCCCGTACCTATAAGTTCCAGACCCCACTGATCCCGGACCTGCATGATGCTGCGCCGTTCGTTAACGAAACCGGCTCTGACTCCAGTTCCATGGATAACATGCTGGAGCTGCTGCTGGCAGGCGGCATGGATATCGTGCGTGCCATGCGTCTGCTCGTGCCACCGGCCTGGCAGAACAACCCGGATATGGATCCGGAGCTGCGCGCATTCTTTGACTTTAACTCCATGCACATGGAGCCATGGGATGGCCCGGCGGGCATCGTGATGTCCGACGGTCGTTTTGCCGCCTGTAACCTGGACCGTAACGGTCTGCGTCCGGCGCGCTACGTCATCACCAAAGACAAGCTCATCACCTGCGCCTCAGAAGTCGGTATCTGGGATTACCAGCCTGACGAAGTGGTTGAGAAAGGCCGTGTTGGGCCGGGCGAGCTGATGGTTATCGATACCCGCGGTGGGCGTATTCTGCACTCCGCTGAAACAGACAACGATCTGAAGAGCCGCCATCCCTATAAAGAGTGGATGGAGAAAAACGTGCGCCGTCTGGTGCCGTTCGAAGATCTGCCGGACGAAGAAGTGGGCAGCCGCGAGCTGGACGACGATACGCTGGCAAGCTTCCAGAAGCAGTTTAACTACAGTGCGGAAGAGCTGGATTCCGTCATCCGCGTGCTTGGTGAAAACGGTCAGGAGGCTGTCGGCTCCATGGGTGACGATACCCCGTTTGCCGTGCTCTCCAGCCAGCCGCGTGTAATTTATGACTACTTCCGTCAACAGTTTGCACAGGTGACCAACCCGCCAATCGACCCGCTGCGTGAAGCCCACGTCATGTCATTGGCGACAAGCATTGGTCGCGAGATGAACGTCTTCTGCGAGGCAGAAGGCCAGGCTCACCGCCTGACCTTTAAATCTCCGATCCTGCTTTACTCCGATTTCAAACAGCTCACCACGCTGAAAGAGGATCACTACCGTGCAGACACGCTCGATATTACCTTCGACGTGACCGAAGCGACCCTCGAAGAGACGGTGAACGCGCTGTGTGACAAAGCGGAACAGATGGTGCGTAACGGCACCGTTCTGCTGGTGCTGTCTGACCGTAACATTGCGAAGAACCGCCTGCCGGTGCCTGCGCCAATGGCGGTGGGGGCTATCCAGACGCGTCTGGTCGATAAGAGCCTGCGCTGCGACGCCAACATCATTGTTGAAACCGCAAGCGCACGCGATCCGCACCACTTTGCCGTGCTGTTAGGCTTTGGTGCGACGGCGATCTATCCATACCTGGCCTACGAAACGCTGGCTCGTCTGGTGGACACCCGCGCGATCGACAAAGATTACCGTACCGTGATGCTGAACTACCGTAACGGCATCAACAAAGGTCTCTACAAAATCATGTCCAAAATGGGCATCTCGACCATCGCCTCTTACCGCTGCTCGAAGCTGTTTGAAGCGGTTGGCCTGCATAACGACGTGGCAAACCTCTGCTTCCAGGGCGTGGTCAGCCGCATCGGTGGAGCCGGTTTTGCCGACTTCCAGCAGGATCTGGTGAACCTGTCTAAGCGCGCCTGGCTGGCACGTAAGCCGCTGGAGCAAGGTGGTCTGCTGAAGTACGTTCACGGTGGTGAGTATCACGCCTACAACCCGGACGTGGTGCGCACGCTGCAGCAGGCCGTCCAGAGCGGCGAGTACAGCGATTATCAGCAGTATGCTGAGCTGGTGAACAACCGCCCGGCAGCCACGCTGCGCGATCTGCTGGCGCTGAACCCAGGTGATGAAGCGGTCAGCATCGACGACGTAGAGCCTGCGTCTGAGCTGTTCAAACGCTTTGACACCGCTGCGATGTCCATCGGCGCATTAAGCCCGGAAGCCCACGAGGCGCTGGCCGAAGCGATGAACAGCATCGGCGGTAACTCTAACTCCGGTGAAGGCGGTGAAGATCCTGCCCGCTACGGCACCAATAAAGTGTCCCGTATCAAGCAGGTGGCATCTGGTCGCTTTGGCGTAACGCCAGCGTACCTGGTCAACGCCGACGTCATTCAGATTAAAGTCGCTCAGGGGGCAAAACCGGGCGAAGGCGGTCAGTTACCGGGTGATAAAGTCACCCCGTACATCGCTAAACTGCGTTACTCGGTACCGGGCGTGACGCTGATCTCCCCGCCGCCGCACCACGATATCTACTCTATCGAGGATCTGGCGCAGCTGATTTTCGACCTGAAACAGGTCAACCCGAAAGCGATGATCTCCGTGAAGCTGGTTTCCGAACCGGGCGTCGGCACCATCGCGACCGGTGTGGCGAAAGCCTATGCGGATCTCATCACCATCGCCGGTTATGACGGTGGTACTGGTGCAAGCCCGCTCTCTTCCGTGAAATACGCGGGTTGTCCGTGGGAGCTGGGCCTGGTGGAAACCCAACAGGCGCTGGTGGCAAACGGTCTGCGTCATAAGATCCGTCTGCAGGTGGACGGCGGCCTGAAAACCGGCCTCGACATCATCAAAGCGGCGATTCTGGGTGCGGAAAGCTTCGGCTTTGGTACCGGCCCGATGGTTGCGCTGGGCTGTAAATACCTGCGTATTTGCCACCTGAACAACTGTGCGACCGGCGTTGCAACCCAGGACGAGAAGCTGCGTAAGAACCACTATCACGGCCTGCCGTTCAAAGTGACGAACTACTTTGACTTCATCGCCCGTGAAACCCGCGAGCTGATGGCGCAGCTGGGTGTAAAACGTCTGGTGGATCTGATTGGCCGTACGGACCTGCTGAAAGAGCTGGACGGTTTCACTGCCAAACAGCAGAAACTGGATCTGGGCAAGCTGCTGGAAACGGCCGAGCCGCATCCGGGTAAAGCGGTCTACTGCACCGAGAACAACCCGCCGTTCGACAATGGCGTGCTGAACGCGCAGCTGCTGCAGCAGGCGAAGCCATATGTGGATGAGAAGCAGAGTAAAACGTTCTGGTTTGATATCCGCAACACCGACCGCTCTGTGGGCGCGTCGCTCTCTGGTTACATCGCGCAGACGCACGGCGATCAGGGGCTGGCAGCGGATCCGATCACCGCGCACTTCAGCGGTACGGCGGGTCAGAGCTTCGGCGTGTGGAATGCCGGCGGCGTTGAGTTGTACCTGACTGGCGATGCCAACGACTACGTCGGTAAAGGCATGGCGGGTGGTCTGCTGGCGGTGCGTCCTCCGGTGGGCTCTGCCTTCCGCAGTCACGAAGCCAGCATCATCGGTAACACCTGTCTTTACGGCGCGACCGGTGGCCGTCTGTTTGCCGCGGGCCGTGCGGGTGAGCGTTTTGCGGTGCGTAACTCCGGTGCTATCACCGTGGTGGAAGGCATTGGCGATAACGGCTGTGAATACATGACGGGCGGGATTGTTTGCGTGCTGGGTAAAACCGGCGTGAACTTTGGCGCAGGTATGACGGGCGGTTTTGCATACGTCCTGGATGAAGATGGTGAGTTCCGCAAACGCGTGAACCCGGAGCTGGTGGAAGTGCTGGACGTTGATACGCTGGCGATCCACGAAGAACACCTGCGCGGTTTGATTACCGAACACGTGCAGCATACCGGTTCTTCGCGCGGCGAAGAGATCCTGGCGAACTGGCCAGCGTTCTCTGCGAAATTCGCGCTGGTTAAACCGAAGTCCAGCGATGTTAAAGCCCTGTTGGGTCACCGTAGTCGTAGCGCAGCAGAGCTGCGTGTGCAGGCGCAGTAAGGAATTCAGATGAGCCAGAACGTATACCAGTTTATCGACCTGCAGCGTGTTGATCCGCCAAAGAAACCGCTGAAGATCCGTAAAATTGAATTTGTAGAAATCTATGAGCCGTTTTCAGAAGGCCAGGCCAAAGCACAGGCAGACCGCTGCCTGTCCTGCGGTAACCCTTACTGTGAGTGGAAATGTCCGGTCCATAACTACATCCCTAACTGGCTGAAGCTGGCCAACGAAGGGCGTATTTTTGAAGCCGCCGAGCTTTCTCACCAGACCAACACCCTGCCAGAAGTGTGCGGCCGCGTGTGTCCGCAGGACCGTCTGTGTGAAGGCTCCTGTACGCTGAACGACGAGTTTGGCGCGGTGACCATCGGTAACATTGAGCGCTACATCAACGATAAAGCGTTTGAGATGGGCTGGCGCCCGGATATGACCGGCGTGAAGCAAACCGATAAGCGCGTGGCGATCATCGGCGCGGGTCCGGCGGGCCTGGCCTGTGCGGATGTCCTGACCCGTAACGGCGTGAAGGCGGTGGTCTTTGACCGTCATCCGGAGATCGGCGGCCTGCTGACCTTCGGTATCCCGGCCTTCAAGCTGGAGAAAGAGGTTATGACCCGTCGCCGTGAAATCTTCACCGGCATGGGCATCGAGTTCAAACTGAATGTAGAAGTGGGCCGCGACGTGCAGCTCGACGACCTGCTGAAGGATTACGACGCCGTATTCCTGGGCGTGGGCACCTATCAGTCCATGCGTGGCGGGCTCGAGAACGAAGACGCGCCAGGGGTGTACGACGCGCTGCCGTTCCTGATTGCCAACACCAAGCAGATCATGGGATATGGCGAAACGGCTGACGAGCCTTACGTCAGCATGGAAGGCAAACGCGTGGTGGTGCTGGGCGGTGGTGACACCGCGATGGACTGCGTGCGTACCTCCATTCGTCAGAACGCGGCGCACGTAATCTGTGCTTACCGTCGTGACGAAGAGAACATGCCGGGCTCAAAACGCGAAGTGAAAAACGCGCGTGAAGAGGGCGTGGAGTTCCAGTTCAACATCCAGCCTCTGGGTATTGAAGTGAATGCCAACGGTAAAGTGAGCGGCGTGAAGATGGCGCGCACCGAGATGGGTACCCCGGATGCCAAAGGCCGTCGTCGCGCGGAGATCGTGGCTGGTTCTGAGCACGTGATCCCGGCTGACGCGGTCGTCATGGCGTTCGGTTTCCGTCCTCACAGCATGGAGTGGCTGGCGAAGCACAGCGTTGAGCTGGATTCGCAGGGTCGTATTATCGCGCCAGAAGGCAGCGACAATGCGTTCCAGACCAGCAACCCGAAAATCTTCGCCGGTGGTGATATCGTTCGTGGTTCTGACCTGGTGGTGACGGCAATTGCCGAAGGCCGTAAGGCGGCAGACGGTATACTGAACTATCTGGAAGTGTAAAAAATGGCCCGGCGATTGCCGGGCCAACTTTTATTTTTTAAGCAGTTGCCAGGTTAAATCGGTCTCCAGCGCGGTTTGATCCGCAATATGGTTAAACGCGCTGTCATTGAGCACCGGGAAAATGGTGACGGTAAAGTTCATCTGCTGGCCGCTGGGTACCCTGCCGTTTTCAACCGCCACGACAGCCTCGTTATTGCGGATATAGAGCGATGACCCATTATCAGTATCCGGCGTAAAATTCACCTGATCCGTTGTTTTCCCTACGTTGTAGCTTTTACCATCCAGCGTCAGGTTGCTGACCTTTATCGCCACACCACCGTTCTGACCAAACTGAAAACGCCCTTTCTGACCAGAAGCCCCCTGTAACAGCGTCGCCATCTGTTGTTTTTCCGGGCAATAGACGCTGACATTTATGTCTTTTTCCGGCATTTTGTTCCAGCTCTGCTGGCTGGTGACAATGCTGTCACGCCGCATCTGGTGATAATCCACAACCGGCTGAGAGAGCGTTAGCTGACAATCGTCAGCATAAGAAAGGCACGGTAAAGCAAGCAGCAATAGCGCAGCCAGACGTTGAATGTTCATCGACATACTCCGTTAACTTCTTCGTAAAACGCGTCTTCGTCGTGCTTTTCAGGAAGCGTAAAATCAAGTTTGCACAGACGGTTATTGTCATCATCAACGGCATAAAGCGCGCTAATCTGATCGGCATCGTTCAGGAAGACATGTCCGTCATCAACCACCGTCACCACGTAGTTATTTTTATCATCCACCACCGACAGACCTTTCGTCAGCGGCTTCCCGTCGGCCTGCTTAATACGTAACATCACGCGGCGGCTGTTCAATACTTTGAAGCTCACTTCGCTTACCGAGCCATGTGCAGCAGCAATATATTTGGTCCCGTTCGCCAGGGTCATGCTCTGCGGTAGCTTGTTCGCATCCACTTCGATACGTGAGTTACGCCATTCAGTCAGGCCGGGAATGACAGCCTGGCCCCAGCGGTCGGTCCAGACGGTGCCCTGCGGCGTGGTGATCTCAACGCCCGCTTTCGGTTCGCTAAGTCTGGCGATGGCAAACGTGTCCTTGATGGAATACGGTGAGAAGGTCACACCGTCTTTGTGCATCGCAATGCCGCCAGACAGGGTCGCATTGTAGTTACGCTGATGATCGCCGCTGGTACCGCCCCCGACGCTAAGCTGGGTGTAGTGAAGATTAGTGTTGATGTTGCCGTTGAAGCTGTTTTCCTGTGATTCGTCATCACGATCGGCAGAAATATAGTAGTTGGTGTTCTCCCCCAGCGACCCGCTGTTCGCCAGACCATAGCTGGTGCTGTCGCCCTGCTTACGCATATACGAACTCAGGCTCTGCGAACCGCCTAACGGAATGCTGAGGTTGATATAGAGCAGATCGTCGTCCTGGTCGTCATCCGTGCTGCCCACTGCGCTTTGCCAGTTCACGTTGATTGAAGCGTATTTGAAGGTTTTTCCCCACGACAGAAGCAAGTAGCGGGAATCTTCGCCGTCTCCTGCGGCCTGGTTGTAGCTCAGGCCCGCGCTAAATGCCCCGGCCAATTCTGTGGACCAACGTACGTTGGCCGAATAACTGTTGTCATAGCCCTGATAATCATCATCCATGGCATCTGCGAGTTCACGATAATCACCGCTGTAATGCGCCACGCTGGCAGACAGGCCGACATTCTCAGTCAACGAGTAATCGCTCTGGAGTTCGTTTTTGATACCGTTATCACTGTCGCCAAATTGCGCGTTGCTGGCGGCCATACTGGTAGAGACGTTCCAGCCATCGGTAACCATAAATTCTGTGCGCGCCCCCGCGGCCTGGTAATCTTCAGCTACCACGCCGGAGGCAAGCAGGTTCATCCAGGGGAAAATTCGCCAGCCATCGGATACGTTGAAGACCAGCGGATCGCTGTAGTCACTGTCTATACCACGCACCTGGCCTGCCGAAACGGTCAGGCCGTTTGGTTTTGAAAGATTTCGGGCTTTTACGGATGCGGCGGGAACAATATAGCGGTTGGTCGAACCGTCGGACTCCACAACGGTGACGTCAAGATCGACGTTGTTACGGACCATCGGGACGTCATCCAGCGTGAACGGGCCCGCCGGTACTAACGTGTTGAAAATGAGTCTTCCGTTTTGGCGCACTTCAACGCGCGCCTGCGAGGTTCGGGCAATACCGGATACGCTCACCCCCGAACTGTCTTTCTGCAGACCACTGGTCGGCATTAACTGCACACCGGTAATCGGGACTCCGCTTAACACATCTGACATGGCGTTAATTTCCCCCACCTGCATGGTCAGGCGTTGAGGAACAAACACATGCTCTGCGTAGGTATAAATACTCTCTGCGTTTCGGTTGCCGTCGTCATCCGTCAGGATATAGCGGCTGCGTAGCGACCAGTCCATCGCGTTGAAGCCCGCCTCCAGGCTTGCCTGTGAGTAACGGTTACTGCTGCTGTCACTTCCGCTGTATTCGTTTTTGGTGCTGAAGAGCGAGTAGTTAAGCATGCCCGCCGTGCCGCCATGCTGGAAATTTTTGACATCAGCGCTCAGGCTGTTAAGTGCTTCCGCTGGCAGATAAAGCTCGACCGCTTCCTGGTTTGGCAAGGGATTGATCACCGCCTGAGCGTAATCGCTACGCAGATCATGGCAGGTCTCATTCGCCTTTATGGGCACCGGCATGAGACCTGCAAATTCCAGGAAGTCGTTATCAACGCACATCGTTCCGTCTTCACTGAAGCGTACGGCTGCTGTTCCGCGATCGTTACCGTTCACTTTGACAGAAACGGAATGCGTCCCCGGTAAAAAGCGCGGTGCTTGTGCAAAATAGCGGTTTAGATCGGCCCCAAGACCACGTGATTTCAGGATATCAGTATCAAACGTCACCTCCCTCGCGTGGAGGGAGGGAGCATCAAGCAACATCAGAGGTATTGCGCTATAAATCACAGCGCGCACAAAAAGTGCAAGTTGGCTTTTTTTACGCACCGCCATAATCCTTTATTTTTTATTGAGATCCGAGATAAAGCTGGGCACTTCGACCCCATAGCGGCTGGCCGGGAAAAACTTCACTTTCGTGTTTCCACTGACGGATTTGCCCATAGAAACCGTCATGGTTTCACCGGGTAAAATGTAGGTTTTGGCAAGCGATCCGCTGATGCCTGAAGGCTGCAGCACCACGTTCTGTGCCAGACGCACAACATATTTGCTTGGGTTTTTTACCGTGACGGACGTGCCTGACGCGGTCCATTCGAGGAATTTCCACGCATCGGTTACCACGGCCAGCTTCGCAGGGCGAATCAGCACGGGCAGGTCCTGACGAATATTGATGCCAATTTTCACTTTATTGTCATCGCTCTTCGGCGGGATCCCTTCGAAGGTCACACGCTTGTAGTGCTCAACGTCCAGCGGTTTGCTGGTTTGCAGGATGAAACGCAATTGCTGAGTCTGACCGGGCTCAAGACGCACCACGGGCTGAGTGGTGACGAGTTTCAGGCCTTTATCATCCGGCAGATCCACCACGTCGGTGTACAGCAGCGACGGATGGCTATCGGTATTTTTGACGTTGATGGTGCCACTGTGGGTCGCTTCATCGATCACCAGCAGACTGGTTTCTGGCACCATACCGGCTGCATGTACGCCAAACTGCGCAGAGAATAAAGCTGCGGCAGCGAGTGTTTTAAATAAAACCTTTTTAGAGCATGTCATATATATTCCTTGAAAGCACTACTTAACATTCCGTGTTGATGGCGCTTATTTTTGAGAGAAAGCGTATTCCCTCTGCATTAAATTTAACTCACTTTAAATTTGAAAGAATTACAGATACTTTAGGCTGATCGTCAACTGACCATCCAGCCGGGTATCATCGGTAATGGCAAGCGTTGTGGTATTCTGAATAGCCAGAGACGTTACCAGCGGAAATGTTGCTGTCTGGAAAGCAAGCGGGTCAATACTTCCCGCTAATGCGACGGTAATATTACGATTATTTTCACCCTGACTTGAACCATCAGTACTCTTAGCCCAGGTCGTTGAGCCATTCTGCTGATATATTGGATCGACAGATTTTCCGTCTGCAGTAACGCTATTCACCTTCATAAACATGGCATAAGAGCCAATATTTACGGTGCCTGCTTTGCCAACGCCATAGGTCTGGTTAGTCGCACTCTGTGCCCCACCCGTAAATGTACCGGCAGAAACGGTTAATCCTGCGTTAGAGTCGGCGCGATCGTCTATCATATTCCAGGCCACTTTTGTTGCTGCCGTGCAGGTGATGGTGAGATCGATATTCCGTTGCCCTAACTGGTTCACCGCCGTAGAGGACAATTCACCTAAGCGGATATTTCCATAGTCCACCACGCCGCCATTGCTAAATTCAGGAGTACAGGCCGAGGCTGTCAGCGTCCCTTTAATTTTCAATATCGCGGTTTCAGCGGCAAACGTAGAGTTTACGCAAAGGAATAATGCTGTAGCCAATAGAATTTTTTTCACGAGTTAATCCATAACTTATGATTTAAAGAAAATAAAATTCGACTGAATTCATCCTTGTTAGTCGCTATTACCTCCGTTTGCAAAATGCATGGTGCGATAATATAGAAATGATAAATACATGCAACTTAGGTTTATTAACTTTTCTTTTTAGATTTACTCAAACAATAGCCAGGATTTATAAAACAGAGGTTTCCAGATCTTTTTAGACCATTTATATTCAGAATAATTATTGCTTGCGATGATTTATTTTTTATGGCTTTGTATTCCAAAATTTCTGCCATATAGAATAAAGCATTGCACTGTCTTAATTTTGTACAAATCTATACATAGAAAAAATATCCGTTCAACAGGCGCTTAATCTTTACATCGGCAAAAAAAATCCAGCCGACTGAGGAGGGCTGGATTTTATAATGGATGACGCTTATTTTACCACTCTGAGAGCCGGACGCCCGCCGCGTGGTGGCGGATCGTCATCAGGATCGTTTTCATCCTGGCGGTCAGGTTTGTCGCCGTCGATAACCGACATCACCGTGTCGCTGTCTCGCTCCCCGGTTGCATCGTCTTCATTCAGGCTGGCAACGTCTTCATCGTAAGCCGCTTCCGGCTCGAACATCGTACCCGCGCCGTTTTCCCGCGCGTAGATAGCCAGCACCGCGGCCAGCGGCACGGAAACCTGACGTGGTACGCCGCCGAAACGCGCGTTAAAACGCACTTCGTCGTTCGCCAGTTCAAGATTACCCACCGCACGGGGGGCAATGTTCAAAACGATCTGTCCGTCACGCGCGTATTCCATCGGAACCAGCACGCCCGGCAACGTCACATCCACAACCAGGTGCGGCGTGAGCTGGTTATCCAGCAGCCATTCATAGAAGGCGCGCAGCAGATACGGACGGCGTGGTGAAAGTTGTGACATTTCCACAGTCATTAGCCTCGGCCGAGACGCATTTCACGTTCCGGTTCAGTTAAGGATGCCAGGAAGGAGTCGCGTTCAAAGACGCGGGTCATATAGCCTTTCAGCTCTTTTGCGCCCGGGCCGCTGAATTCAACGCCAAGTGTCGGCAGGCGCCACAGCAGCGGTGCCAGGTAGCAGTCCACCAGGCTGAACTCATCGCTCAGGAAGAATGGTTTCTGGCCGAACACAGGGGCAATCGCCAGCAGCTCTTCACGCAGTTGTTTACGTGCAGCGTCTGCTTCTGAAGCAGAGCCGTTTTCGATCACGTTCATCAGCGTGTACCAGTCTTTCTCGATACGCTGCATGTACAGGCGGCTTTCGCCACGCGCAACAGGGTAAACAGGCATCAGCGGTGGATGCGGGAAACGCTCATCCAGGTATTCCATAATGATACGGGATTCCCACAGGGTCAGCTCGCGATCCACCAGCGTTGGTACACTTTGGCTCGGGTTGAGATCGATCAGATCCTGAGGTGGGTTATCCTTTTCCACATGCTCGATCTCAAAACTGACACCCTTCTCGGCCAGCACGATACGAACCTGATGGCTATAAATGTCAGTAGGACCAGAAAACAGCGTCATTACCGAACGTTTGTTGGCAGCGACAGCCATGAAAACCTCCAGGTATATTCAGAATTTTTACTGCTACCGGCCCGGTGGGGCCAGCCAGATGATGTAGCGCCCATCCCAGAGAAGACACATTGTTCAAGAATCGAACAAAAATCGAGTATTCACCGATATTTGGGCAGAAAATTGGATGATAGTTTACCAGATTTTGATGGCTTTGTGGTGAGGGGATTCTGGAAATGCGGAAAAAGAGGAGATATATGCATTGATAATGTGGATAACCTGAGCATTACCCATAAAAAAACCCGCCGAAGCGGGTTTTTCGCCAATCGTTCTGCGTGAGCAGAAAATGATTAACGTTTGGAGAACTGTGGACGACGACGTGCTTTACGCAGACCCACTTTCTTACGTTCAACCTGACGAGCGTCACGAGTAACGAAGCCAGCTTTACGCAGTTCAGAACGCAGGGATTCGTCGTACTCCATCAGAGCGCGGGTGATACCGTGACGGATTGCACCTGCCTGACCGGAGATACCACCACCTTTAACGGTGATGTACAGATCCAGTTTTTCTACCATATCAACCAGTTCCAGCGGCTGGCGAACTACCATGCGGGCAGTTTCGCGACCGAAGTACTGTTCCAGAGAACGCTGGTTGATTACGATTTTACCGTTGCCCGGTTTGATGAACACGCGAGCTGCGGAACTTTTGCGGCGACCAGTGCCGTAGTATTGATTTTCAGCCATTGCCTATAATCCCGATTAGATGTCAAGAACTTGCGGTTGCTGTGCCGCGTGGTTGTGCTCGTTACCTGCGTAAACTTTCAGTTTACGGAACATAGCACGACCCAGCGGGCCTTTTGGCAGCATGCCTTTAACCGCGATTTCAATCACACGCTCAGGACGGCGAGCAATCATCTCTTCAAAGGTCGCTTCTTTGATACCACCGATGTGGCCAGTGTGGTGGTAGTACATTTTGTCTTCGCGCTTGTTGCCGGTTACAGCAACTTTTTCTGCGTTCAGAACGATGATGTAGTCACCAGTATCAACGTGCGGAGTGTATTCCGCTTTGTGCTTACCGCGCAGGCGACGAGCCAGTTCAGTAGCCAGACGGCCCAGAGTTTTACCGGTCGCGTCAACAACATACCAGTCGCGTTGTACGGTTTCTGGTTTAGCTGTAAAAGTTTTCATTAAAAGCTTACCCAAATAATAAGTTACACGTTGGTGAACACCCAAACGTTTAGTCAGTTGAGGTTCACACGACAAAGTCCGGCAAACCTACCCCTTCGAATAGCTCATGCCGACACATAGAAAGTTTCGGGAAAAAAACCTTCTCGTAACGTGGGGTCGCAAGATTATAGAGAAGTTGAGGTCAAAGATCGACCCTTAAATGTGATTTGGAATGGGTTTTTCGGGGGGCGAGTTTTTGCGGTCCGGTGCCCTCACCCCCAGCCCCTCTTCCACGGGGAGAGGGTAGCATTTAAGGCATATGCTCCAGCTTCAGGTACTCCTCGCTCTGCATCTCCTGCAGGCGCGACAGGCAGCGCTGGAACTCAAACTTCAAACGTTCCCCCTGATACACCTCATATAAAGGCACCTCGGCGCTCACCACCAGCTTGACGTGGCGTTCGTAAAACTCGTCCACCAGCGCAATGAAGCGTCGCGCTTCGCTTTCCATCAGCCGTGTCATGACGGGTACATCCAGCAGCATCACCGTGTGGAACAGGCGCGAAAGGGCGATGTAGTCGTGCTGACTGCGGGCATCCACGCACAGCGTCGCAAAAGAGACCGCCAGCGTTTGGTTTTCAACACCGAGCGTAGGCAACGGACGATGGTTAATCTCCAGCGTCGGGGCGTTTTCGCGCTTTGCCCCCGCCAGCGCCAGCCACAGTTTATCCATCTGGCGGGTGGTCTCGGCATTCAGCGGTGAGAGCCACAGGTGCGCCTGAGTCAGCGTGCGCAAACGGTAATCCACGCCTGCATCAACGTTCATAATGTCACAATGCTGTTTGATGGCATCAATGGCAGGCAGGAAACGCGCCCGTTGGAGGCCGTTACGATACAGCTCATCCGGCGGAATATTCGAGGTGGCGACCAGCGTGATGCCGCGGGCAAACAGCGCTTTCATCAGGCCGCCCAACAGCATGGCATCGGTGATATCCGAAACAAAAAACTCATCGAAACAGAGGACGTCCGTTTCGGCCTTAAACCTGTCAGCCACAACCTCCAGCGGATCGCTTTTGCCCTGCAGCGCCGTTAACTCTTCATGCACCCGCAGCATAAAGCGGTGGAAGTGCAGGCGTTGTTTACGCTCACCCGGCAGGCTCTGATAAAACAGATCCATCAACCAGGTTTTCCCGCGACCGACACCGCCCCACATATATAAACCGCGTGCCGGAGCGTTAGCCTGTGGCTCTTTTTTTCCGAGCAGTCGGCTCAATGCCGCCTTCAGCCCACCGCTCTGCCCTGCTTCCGCAGGTTTTGCCGTAAGCTCATGGAAAAGGGTATCCAGACGGTTAACCGCTTCACGTTGAACGTCATCCGGCTGATGTGAGCCCTCGTCCAGGGCCAGTTGATATCGCGATGCGGGGGACAGGTTTTGCATAATCTTGTTGTTATTCCTTCAATTAAACCTCATCAGCAGGCGTGACTGATGAAAAAAAGGCCGTTCTACACTACGCGATGATACGTCAGGATTCCACTTCTGCAGAAATAGCGGTTATAGTGGCAATATCAGGCACAGGCAGGAGCCGAGCCAACACCCTACGGAACAACAAGACAACGGGAGAAGTTCATGACCTGGGAATATGCGCTAATCGGTTTAGTCGTCGGCATCGTGATCGGTGCTGTGGCCATGCGTTTCGGTAATCGCAAATTGCGTCAGCAGCAGTCACTGCAATACGAACTGGAAAAGAACAAAGCCGAGCTGGAAGAGTACCGCGAAGAGCTGGTCAGCCACTTTGCCCGTAGCGCTGAGCTGCTGGACAATATGGCGACCGACTACCGCCAGCTGTATCAGCACATGGCAAAAAGCTCCAGCAGCCTGCTGCCGGAAATGACCGCGGAAACCAACCCGTTCCGCAACCGTCTGGCAGACTCTGAGGCCGGTAACGATCAGGCCCCTGTTCAGATGCCTCGCGACTATTCTGATGGCGCGTCCGGCCTGCTGCGCGGCGGTGTTAAGCGCGATTAATCACACAACCTGAAATTATTTTACGGGCGCAGCGATTGCGCCCGTCCTTTCTTCCTGACCCCAGCTATTATTTAGTTAAACACCTCATTGTTCAGCGGTTTAAAATTCAATAACATCAACGTGTTTTTGGGCCCGTTTTTTCCTTTACTCCAGGTTACGAGAGTCAGCATCGATGAAGAAAAAGAACCAGCTGTTGAGCGCGTTAGCGTTAAGTGTCGGGTTATCTCTCTCGGCGTCCTTCCCTGCCTTTGCCGCCCTTCCCTCGCAGGTGCCGGGCCAGACGGCGATTCCGAGCCTCGCACCCATGCTGGAAAAAGTGTTGCCTGCGGTAGTCAGCGTGCAGGTAGAAGGCACTGCCGTGCAAAGCCAGCGCGTACCTGAAGAACTGAAAAAATATTTTGGCGATGAGTCGCCCGACCAGCAGGCTCAGCCTTTTGAAGGGCTGGGCTCAGGCGTCATCATTGATGCGGCCAAAGGCTATATTCTGACCAACAACCACGTTATCAGCCAGGCCGATAAAATCAGCGTGCAGCTGAATGATGGTCGGGAATTTGATGCCAAACTGATCGGCGGCGATGACCAGAGCGACATCGCGCTGTTGCAGGTGCAAAACCCAAGTAATCTGACCCAGATTGCCATCGCCGACTCCGACAAACTGCGCGTCGGCGACTTTGCTGTTGCCGTGGGCAACCCCTTTGGTTTAGGACAAACGGCGACCTCCGGGATCATTTCCGCGCTGGGGCGCAGCGGCCTGAATCTTGAAGGCCTGGAAAACTTTATCCAGACCGATGCCTCAATTAACCGCGGGAACTCCGGCGGGGCGCTGCTGAACCTTAACGGCGAGCTGATTGGTATTAACACAGCAATCCTCGCGCCAGGTGGCGGCAGTATCGGGATCGGGTTTGCGATTCCCAGCAATATGGCCAAAACGCTGGCACAGCAGCTTATCCAGTTTGGTGAAGTCAAACGCGGCCTGTTGGGCATCAAAGGGATGGAGATGAGCGCCGATATCGCAAAAGCGTTCAACATCAACGTGCAGCGCGGTGCGTTCGTCAGTGAAGTGCTGCCCAATTCCGGCTCGGCAAAAGCGGGCATTAAATCAGGTGATGTGATCGTCAGCCTGAATGATAAGCCGCTGAGCAGCTTTGCAGAGCTGCGCTCACGTATCGCCACCACCGAACCGGGCGCCAAAGTGAAGCTGGGCCTGATTCGTGACGGCAAACCGCTGAATGTGGAAGTGACGCTGGACAAGAGCACCTCTTCCTCCGCCAGTGCGGAGCTTATCGCCCCGGCGCTGCAGGGCGCGACCCTCAGCGACGGGCAACTGAAAGACGGCACCAAAGGCATCAGCATCGATACCGTAGAGAAGAGCAGCCCTGCCGCGCAGGCGGGATTGCATCAGGATGATGTGATCATCGGCGTGAATCGCACTCGCGTGCAGTCTATCGCTGAGCTGCGCAAGGTGCTGGAAAGTAAACCAACGGTCATTGCCCTGCAAATTATGCGCGGCAACGAATCTATCTATATTCTGTTGCGCTAAGCATTTGCTATCCCGGGTATCACCGCCGCGTGTGATGTCCGGGATAACTCATGTTATGCTGCAAACCGTTCCTTTTTTAACGACACGCGCATCATGCTTTTAAAGCTCTTTCGTTCCATTGCCATCGGTTTGATTGTTGCGGGCCTGCTGTTAGCGGCCATGCCGTCTTTACGCCAGTTCAACAAGCTGTCGGCTCCCCAGTTTGACAGCGCGGATGAAACGCCTGCCACCTATAATCAGGCCGTTCGCCGTGCCGCACCCGCAGTGGTGAACGTCTACAACCGTGGTCTTAACAGTTCAGCCCATAACCAGCTGGAGATCCGTACCCTCGGCTCCGGCGTGATTATGGACGATCGCGGATACATCATTACCAACAAGCACGTGATCAACGATGCTGACCAGATCATCGTCGCACTTCAGGATGGCCGCGTGTTTGAGGCCTTACTTGTCGGCTCTGACAGCCTGACCGATCTGGCCGTGCTGAAAATCAACGCCACCGGCGGGCTGCCCGTGATTCCGATCAACCGTAAACGCACTCCGCACATTGGCGATGTGGTTCTGGCTATCGGTAACCCATACAACTTGGGGCAGACCATCACCCAGGGGATCATCAGCGCCACGGGTCGCATCGGTCTGAACCCATCGGGACGGCAGAACTTCCTGCAAACCGATGCCTCCATCAACCACGGGAACTCCGGCGGTGCGCTGGTCAACTCGCTGGGCGAGCTTATGGGTATCAACACCCTCTCCTTCGATAAAAGCAACGATGGCGAGACGCCGGAAGGGATCGGCTTTGCCATTCCGTTCCAGCTGGCAACCAAAATTATGGACAAGCTGATCCGGGACGGTCGCGTGATCCGCGGTTACATCGGGATTGGTGGTCGCGAAATTGCCCCTATGCATACACAGGGTGGCGGGATCGATCAGATTCAGGGGATTGTGGTTAACGAAGTGGCGCCTGGTGGACCGGCTGCCAATGCGGGCATTCAGGTTAATGATGTCATTCTGTCGGTCAACGGCACACCGGCGGTCTCTGCGCTTGAGACGATGGACCAGGTGGCAGAAATTCGTCCGGGTTCCATCATCCCGGTTGAAGTCATGCGCAACGATAAGAAACTGACGCTGCATGTGACCATTCAGGAATACCCGGCCACCAACTGACGGGCATAAAAAAACGGAGCGTAGCGCTCCGTTTTTTTACCGGGAAAAGATCACTTGTTAACGAACTCTTCGCCCAGCGTGATATCTTTCTTCAGCGTGTCCAGCATGCCTTCCATCGCGTTTTGTTCAAACGCGCTCAGCGTGCCAATTGGCTTACGCTCTTCGATACCATTTTTACCAAGCAGCAGCGGCTGGGAGAAGAAGCGCGCGTGTTCGCCATCGCCTTCAACATAAGCGCATTCAACCACGCCCTTCTCGCCCTGCAGCGCGCGAACCAGTGACAGACCGAAACGTGCAGCCGCCTGGCCCATAGACAGCGTTGCAGAACCGCCACCTGCCTTCGCTTCCACCACTTCGGTGCCTGCGTTCTGGATACGTTTGGTCAGGTCAGCCACTTCCTGCTCGGTGAAGCTCACGCCAGGGATCTGCGAGAGCAGAGGCAGAATCGTCACACCAGAGTGACCACCGATGACCGGCACTTCAACTTCCGTAGGCTGCTTGCCTTTCAGCTCAGCCACGAAGGTGTTAGAACGGATGATATCCAGCGTGGTCACGCCGAACAGTTTGTTCTTGTCGTAAACGCCTGCTTTCTTCAGCACTTCTGCCGCAATAGCGACCGTGGTGTTCACCGGGTTAGTGATGATACCGATGCACGCTTTCGGACACACTTCAGCGATCTGCTGCACCAGGTTTTTCACGATGCCTGCGTTGACGTTGAACAGGTCGGAACGATCCATACCAGGCTTACGCGCCACGCCGGCGGAGATCAGCACAACGTCAGCACCCTGCAGCGCAGGACGTGCGTCTTCGCCGGAGAAACCTTTGATGTTAACAGCGGTCGGGATGTGGCTCAGGTCAACCGCCACACCTGGGGTTACCGGAGCAATGTCGTACAGGGAGAGTTCTGAGCCTGAAGGCAGTTGGGTTTTCAGTAGTAGGGCAAGCGCCTGGCCGATACCACCAGCAGCGCCGAGGACTGCGACTTTCATCCTAAACTCCTTATTATGGTTAACTTAAGTATCTGTAAATCCGTTGCAGCGACCTTAATTCAGCAGGTAATTAATTACAATTTTCGTAGCTAAAGAATTTGAGGTCACGCGACTTTCTCTCTTCCCAGAAGACTCTCTGACAACAGACGGCAACGAATTAAGAGGTGGTTACAATACACCCTGCCACGCCACCAAAACAACATCATTTTGATAACATTTAATTTACTTTTAAGCTTATTTGCGTGGCGTGACCCAGGCATGTTTTCCGATAACGAAATCTGATAATATCACTCCCTTTCATAACATTATTTCAGGCTACTGCCTGGTAGATAATTTGCATAAAAATTCATCCACATGCATAATAATGTTGTTTCTATCGTCATATTCCGGGTGACTTATGCGAAGCTCGTCTAAGCAAGAAGAATTAGTAAAGGCGTTTAAAGCGCTACTCAAAGAAGAGAAATTCAGTTCTCAGGGAGAAATTGTTCAGGCGCTGCAGGAACAAGGCTTCGACAATATCAACCAGTCGAAAGTCTCCCGTATGTTGACCAAATTTGGCGCAGTGCGTACCCGTAACGCCAAAATGGAGATGGTCTATTGCCTGCCAGCTGAACTTGGCGTGCCGACAACCTCCAGCCCGCTGAAGAATCTGGTTCTGGATATCGACCACAACGATGCCGTTGTGGTGATCCACACAAGCCCTGGTGCCGCACAGCTGATTGCCCGCATGCTGGACTCTCTGGGTAAAACGGAAGGGATTCTCGGTACAATCGCCGGTGATGACACCATCTTTACCACGCCAGCCAACGGCTTTTCGGTGAAAGATCTCCACGAGGCGATCCTGGTTCTGTTCGAACAGGAGCTGTAATCCTCTCTCCCCGTAGCGTCGCTACGGGGTTCATTCTGCCCCCGCTGCGTTATCCCCTGTTTTCTCCTGTCCTCAATTTAACAAATAGTGCTTTTTACCACTCATTAACATTCAGCCAGTGAATGATAAATCAAAGAATCGCACAAAATATCAAAATCATTTATCCATATGATTTACTTAGATATAACACGCCAACGCGAACAAAAAATGACCAATATTATGCCATTAGGTTATAAAAATTGCGCTGTTTAACACGTAATTACCCATGAAACAATTAGTCTGGTATTAATTTTTGCCGTTATTAGTGTATACTTGATTTTGTGATGAGGGTCACGAAACAAAGACCCCACTAAAAAATTCGACGAGGTAAAAATCATGAAAATCAAAACAACTGTAGCGGCGCTGAGCGTCCTGTCTGTCCTGTCATTCGGTGCTTTCGCAGCAGACTCCATTAATGCCGATCAGGCGCAATCCCGTGAGGCTATCGGTACGGTTTCTGTCGGCGCAATCGGCACGTCTCCAATGGACATGCATGAGATGCTGAACAAAAAAGCGGAAGAACAAGGTGCATCATCCTATCGCATCATTGAAGCGCGTTCCGGTGACCACTGGCACGCTACCGCTGAGCTGTATAAATAAGTTTTAGTAATAACAGAAGACGACTATCTCCACTCAACGGCACCAGGCATAAAAATAGCAGTTCAACCCTTCTCGCCGATGAGCAAAAACCTCTTCAGGAGCAAAGACTATGAAAACCAAATTAATCATCGCAACCCTCGGTCTGGCATCGGTTCTCTCTTTCGGCGCAAGCGCAGCCGTCCAGCAGGTGAATACCGAGCAGGCGCAAAATCTGCAGTCTATGGGTAGTGTTTCCGTAACGTCCGTCACCGGCTCTCCGATGGATATCCGTCAGGAGCTGGCCGCAAAAGCTGAAAAAGCAGGCGCCAGTAGCTACCGCGTCACCGAACTGAATCAGGGTGACCACTGGCACGCTACGGCAGAACTGTATAAATAAACCCTCGTCGTATCTCATCATACGACTTGCCCCTGGCCTCGCTGGTCAGGGGCTTTTTTTCGCGTAATCAATGGCGCGCGTTGAAACGCAACTGCCCTTCCAGCTCTTCTTCTGCTTCATCAAACAATAAAATCAGCGCCCCAAATCGCCTGCGCAGCTTATCGGGCAGATGAATAAACTCTATTTCCAGCGGTAACGGCAGCTGACTGCCGGTCACCACATCCCACAGCATATCCAGATTCGTGACGCTTTCCCGTTCCAGATCAAACGCCCGGATAAATTCACGATAGAAGTCTTCCTGACTGTCGATCTCGTCAAAATCAAAGGTATAGGTTTTCATTGCCAGCCACCCAGTCCAGGCGAGCGGCAGATGCCGCCCTGTCTATTATAATCCCCCGATATGCAGGGTTTTGACTTCCAGATACTCTTCCAGCCCCAGCACGGACCCTTCTCGACCCAGGCCAGACTCTTTTACCCCACCAAAAGGTCCAAGCTCCGTGGAAACGGCGCACTCATTAATCCCAATCATCCCGCTTTCGATTGCCTGCGAGACGCGGAAAACGCGCGACAGATTCTGAGTATAGAAGTAAGCCGCCAGACCATAAGGCGTGTTGTTGGCGCGCTGGATGACTTCATCTTCAGAAGTGAAACGGAAACAGGCGGCAACGGGACCAAACGTCTCTTCTTCCGCCAGTTTCATGCCTTCATGACAGTCGCCCAGCACGGTGGGCATCCAGAAATTGCCACCAAGCGGATGTGGTTTACCGCCCGCCAGGACCGTCGCCCCCCGGGCAACAGCGTCTTCCACATGCTCGCGCACTTTGTTCACCGCGGAGGGTTCAATCAGCGGGCCTACGACCACACCGTCTTCCAGACCATTTCCCACCTTCAGCGCGTTCACCGCATCGGCCAGTTTGTTCACAAACTTGTCGTAGACGGTTTCCTGAATATAGAAGCGGTTAACGCTGACGCAGACCTGTCCGGCATTACGGAATTTGTTGGCGATAGCCCCTTTGACGGCAGCATCGATGTCCGCATCTTCAAACACGATATACGGGGCATTCCCCCCCAGCTCCATCGAAACTTTTTTCATGGTGTCCGCGGCGTTACGCACCAGCGTTTTGCCGACGGAAGTGGAGCCGGTAAACGAGATTTTCCGCACCTCGTGGCTCGCCATAATCGCGTCGCTGATCTCATGCGTATTACCGGCCACGGCGTTGAGGACGCCATCCGGCACACCGGCCTGTTTCGCCAGCGTGAGCAGCGCAAACGCGCTGAGCGGGGTGTTGTTTGCCGGTTTGATGACCCCGGTACACCCCGCGGCCAGCGCCGGACCAAGCTTACGGGTGAGCATCGCCATCGGGAAGTTCCACGGCGTAATTGCCGCCACCACTCCCACAGGCTCACGGGTAGCCAGAATGCGGGAGCCCGGTTTGATCGGCGGAATAATTTCACCGTTAGCGCGCTTGGCCTCTTCGGCAAACCACTGAATAAAACTGGCGGCGTACTCCACCTCGCCTTCAGCTTCTTTCAGGGGTTTGCCCTGTTCGGTGGTCATTAACCGACCAAGCCAGCTTTTATTCTCGATAATCAGTTCATACCAGCGATAGAGAATGGTCGAGCGCTCTTTCGCGGTTTTGGCCCGCCAGGCCGGGAAGGCTTTCGCGGCGGCGGCAATCGCCTCTTCGGTTTCTGCTTTACCGGCTTTCGCCACTTTGGCGATAACATCACCGGTGGCCGGGTTCAACACATCAAACGTCGTGTCCAGCGTTTTCCATATGCCGTTAACCAGATAACCGGTCTGAAAAAGAATGTGGTCCTGAAGCGCCTGGGTAGTCATGTGTCCTCCCTTTCTGAATGTAAGAGCCTGCAGAAATAAGTATAGCCACAAAAAAACCGACGCTTTTGGCGTCGGTTTTTTACTTCAGTCAGTTATCCGTCAGGACATTCTGGTAGCGGTGCAGCATAAACACCAGCCGCGCTACCGGCTCTGTCACCTGAGGAGGTGCTTCCCAGACCCTGAGCTTCTCCTGGTAGACATCCAGCTCTTCCAGCAACTGCTTAAAGTAACGGCGTCGTTTGTCATCACTGGAGGCGGAAAGCACATGGTCCGCGGTGCGGCGCAACTGGCGGTGGAATGCCGACAGATCGTCGTTGATGGGCACCGGTGCGTTACGCAGGCGCTGATGCGCAATGATCATGGTTAACGCCAGACGAAAGCGGGCAATGTCGCCAGGGAATTTATTCAACAGTAAAAACAGCTGCTGATAGAGCGCAGGCAGATGGTTCTCTTTACGGCGCGCAGTGTTGGTGGTCATGGAGGAGACCGCCGCCGAAACGAACTGGTTCAACAGCACGCGACCTGTTCGCGCCTGGGAATTGTCGCGCACCAGCAGAATCACCATCATCGCCAGGAAACAGCCCACCAGCTGACCCAGGGCGCTGTCGAGGAACTGGCTGAAATGGAACGTCATGGGGTTATCCAGCACCAGAATATTAATAGTACTGGCGAGGGCACCGAGCGATCCCAGACGGCGCTTCTGCACTTCTATCCCGATAAAGAATGCCATCACCGCAAGACTGATACAGAGCAGCAACATGCTCTGCTGCGTGGACGGGAGGATCACCAGGAAATAGAGCGCGCCAAGCGGTAACGCGGCAATCGTGCCGTACAGGAAATCGATAGCGACCATACGCGGGTTGGGCAGACGCATTGCCAGCGCCGTGACGACGGCAATCATGACCATCGCGCCGCTGCCGGAGGTCCAGCCAGTCCACAGCCAGAACAGCGTGCCGAGCATACAGGCAAGCGTGGTACGCCAGAAGTTGACCATCGCGTGGTGGCGCTCAGCCGATTCCGCCTTGATCACCACTTCACCCTGCAGGACTTCCTCTTCCGCCGCGCTGATTTTCGTATTGCCGATCACGCCCCGTTTCAGCAGCAGGTAGCGCGTCGCGGCGCCAACCCACGTATAAATGGTCACCGGTGTGTCGCGCTCTCCGGTCCGGGCGATGACCCGCCGCATGCGTTTGAGCTGCTTATGTACGTCCTGCACCGTTTCCACCGGCTCGGCAAACAGTTCGCGGAAGGTATCGGTAACCGATTCCGGGCGGGTGTTCTGAATAAGGTAGGTTTCGCACGCCTGGGTAATCAGCGTTAAGGAGACGGTATTGATCGCTTTAAGACGACGGTTGGCGCGCGCCCAGCGCGAGGACTCCATGTTAAGGTTACTGCGCATCCCTTCCAGCGCCTGCGTGCGGCGAACCAGTCCACTCCAGGCTTTGTCCACCTCTTCGCTGTCACCGTGCTTGATGCAGAGCTGCATCAGCTGATACTGGGAGACGATCAGCGCATCCAGTTCGCGATCCACCTCCTGTTTGATGGAGCGAGGGGAGAAAAGCAGGTCAGCAACAATTGCGCAGACGATACCAATCACGATCTCACTGCAGCGTTCCACGGCAAACTGCGGCGCGAGCAGCGGTTCGGTTTGAATGGTGATGACAATAATCAGTGCGGTATAACCCGCCAGCCCCCAGGCGTAAGAGTTTTCGACCTTCACCAGAGAGGAGAGCCAGGTGCAGAAGCCCGCCCAGATACAGCACACCAATACCATCAACAGTGGCGTGCGGATCATCAGAATGATAATGGTGAGCGCGGCGATACAGCCGATAAACGTCCCAATGATACGCAGCATCCCGCGATAGCGGATCGCCCCGGAATAAGGTTCCCCACCTGCCGCGAATGCCGGGCCAGCCGCGACAATCGCCGCCGTTAACACCGCCCAGCGGGGGGTTTCCAGCTGGAAGTGAAACCCGACAAACAGTGCCAGCACAATGGCACTCGCCAGCTTCACGGCGAAGCGAATGTGCTGGCTGGCGATAGTAAAGATCCCCATAGCGATTAACCAAACTCGCGCAGACGATGGGCGATTTTACGGAAAATAGAGTCCTGGCTGGCGTCCCGGTCTTTCTCACCGGTGATGACCACCGTCGCGGTTGTGCCCGCAGGCCACAGGTTGCCCTGCTGTTCGTCCAGATGAATACGTACCGGCACACGCTGGGCCAGGCGCACCCATTCCAGGTTGGAATCAACCGTCGCCATCCCTTTCGCATCATTGGAGCTGCTGGAGTTGGTGACGCCAGCGGCAACGCTGTCTACGGTACCTTTAAAGACGCGGTTGCTGCCAAGCGGCGTGATCTCTGCGCGGTAGCCCGGACGAACGCCTTCCAGTTTGGTCTCTTCCATATAGGCAAGCACATAGAATGAGTTTTGTTTCACCAGCGCCACGGCGGTTGAACCGCGGGTGATAAACTCCCCGGCATAGACATTCAGGTTGGTGACCCAGCCATCGGCGGGTGCGCGGATCACGGTACGCTCCAGATCGAGCTTCGCCAGGTCGCGCGTCGCCTGCGCCTTTGCCAGCTGATGCAGCACGGTTTGCAGCACGTTGTTAGACTGATCGATCTCTTCCCGGGACATCGCCTGAACCCCCAGCTGGTTACGGCGGCCCGCCTCGCGGCGTTTCTCCGCAGCCAGCGCCTGGTAATAGGCGACATCCGCTTCCGCTTCTTCCAGTGCTTTCTGGTAACGCGGCTGGTCAATGGTGAACAGCACCTGGTCTTTCTTCACCAGCTGGTTATCGTGGACGTTAACCGCCGTGATAAGACCGGCCACGTCGGGGGCGATCGCCACGACATCGGCGCTAAAACGCGCGTCACGCGTCCACGGTGATTCGGTGTAATAGACCCAGGCGCGAAAAATAGCGATGAACGCGAGGATAACCAGCGCCATGGTGATGGCGGTGCGGGAGATTTTTCTTGTTAGCGTTTTCACATCAACCTCAGACAAACATGCGCGATATCAGGTAGAACAGGCAGCAATACAGCGCGGTATTGAACAATGCAGGGTGCCAGACGAAATCGTAGATCCCGGTAGTAACCAGCACCTTGCGCACCAGCCAGAAGATCGCCAGTGATAAAAGAAGCTCGAAAAATATCGGTGGGAACGACAGACCGAACACCACGATAACGGGAAACAGACTCATGTTGACCTTGATAAGAGAGAGTGCAGGCTTCAGAATTTTTAGCGCACGCCACCGCGGGAGAGCAAGAAACGCCGGGCGAGAATGGCGCAGCCGTTATGTAATTAATAATATATTAACGTAACTGTTATGCTGTTATCTATAATATGTGATCTAAATCACTTTTAAGCCAGAGTGAACAATGGAACGTTTAAAACGCATGTCGGTCTTCGCCAAAGTGGTTGAACTTGGCTCATTTACTGCTGCTGCCCGGCAGTTACAGATGAGCGTCTCCTCCATCAGTCAGACGGTGTCAAAACTGGAAGATGAACTGCAGGTGAAGCTGCTCAACCGCAGCACCCGCAGTATTGGTCTGACGGAAGCGGGTAAAATTTACTATCAGGGCTGTCGCCGCATGATGCATGAAGTGCAGGATGTTCACGAGCAGCTCTATGCCTTTAACAACACGCCCATCGGGACACTGCGGATTGGCTGTTCTTCAACTATGGCACAAAATGTTCTCGCCGCCATGACCGCAGAGATGCTGAAAGAATATCCGGGATTAACCGTGAATCTGGTTACCGGTATTCCCGCCCCGGACCTGATCGCAGACGGGCTGGATGTGGTGATCCGCGTTGGCGCGCTGCAGGACTCCAGCCTCTTCTCTCGTCGACTCGGGAGTATGCCGATGGTGGTCTGTGCCTCGAAGAGCTATCTGGCGCAGTACGGCGTGCCGGAG
Organism: Enterobacter sp. SENG-6; assembly: GCF_001605945.1. NCBI lineage: Bacteria > Pseudomonadati > Pseudomonadota > Gammaproteobacteria > Enterobacterales > Enterobacteriaceae > Enterobacter > Enterobacter sp. SENG-6. The sequence goes on along the minus strand of NZ_LOMM01000076.1, from coordinate 35,774 downwards.
AAACCAGCCGATCTCGCCAACCACTCCTGGCTGGAGTACAGCGTCCGCCCCGATAATGAATTTGAACTGATTGCCCCGGAAGGCATTTCTACCCGACTGCTGCCGGAAGGACGGTTTGTTACCAACGATCCGATGACCATCTCGCGCTGGCTGGTGGCGGGCGCCGGGATCGCTTACGTCCCGTTAATGTGGGTGATCAATGAGATCAACAGCGGAGTGCTGGAGATCCTGTTCCCTCGCTACCAGTCCGATCCGCGTCCGGTGTATGCCCTGTATACCGAAAAAGACAAACTGCCGCTTAAGGTGCAGGTGTGCATTAACTATCTGACCGAGTATTTTGTGGAGGTTGCGGAACTGTTTCAGGGCATGCGGGGAAGAAGGAAAGAGTAAGTATTTCCCCTCTCCCCGTTGGGGAGAGGGTTAGGGTGAGGGGAGAAAATTACGCCGTGCCGCCCACCGTGAGGTTATCGACCTTCAGTGTCGGCTGGCCCACGCCCACTGGCAGGCTCTGGCCCTCTTTACCGCAGACGCCCACGCCGTTGTCCAGCTTGAGATCGTTACCGACCATGGAGATCTGCTGCATGGCTTCGATACCGGAACCAATCAGCGTCGCGCCTTTCACCGCTTTGGTCACTTTGCCTTTTTCGATCAGATACGCTTCTGACGTAGAGAAGACGAATTTACCGGAGGTGATGTCCACCTGACCACCGCCAAAGTTTGGGGCGAAGATCCCGTAATCAACAGACTCGATGATCTCCTGCGGCGTGGACTGGCCTGGCAGCATGTAGGTGTTAGTCATACGCGGCATCGGCAGATGCGCATAAGATTCACGACGGCCGTTACCCGTTGGCGCCACGCCCATCAGGCGCGCGTTCAGTTTGTCCTGCATATAGCCTTTCAGCACACCGTTTTCGATCAGCACGTTGTACTGACCCGGCGTACCTTCATCATCGATGGAGATAGAGCCACGGCGATCAACCATGGTACCGTCATCCACCACCGTGCACAGTTCAGAGGAGACAAGCTGCCCTATCTGACCGCTAAATACGGAGGTGCCGCGGCGGTTAAAGTCCCCTTCCAGACCATGCCCCACGGCTTCATGCAGCAGCACGCCCGGCCAGCCAGCGCCCAGTACCACCGGGAATGTCCCCGCAGGTGCCGCCACGGCAGAAAGATTGACCATCGCCATACGCACGGCTTCTTTTGCCCACGCGTCCGCACGGGCTTCACCGTCGACGTCACCCAGGAACCAGTCATAACCAAAACGACCACCGCCGCCGCTTGAGCCACGCTCGCGCTTGCCGTCCTCTTCCACCTGCACGCTGATGGAGAGACGCACCAGCGGACGGACATCCGCCGCCAGGGTGCCGTCCGTCGCCGCGACCAGAATCAGTTCATAGACACCGCTCAGGCTGGCAGACACTTCCTGTACGCGTTTATCAGCAGCACGCGCCACTTTGTCCACGCGGCGCAGGATATCCAGCTTCTCTTCACGGCTCATGCTCTGCAGCGGGTCGATGCTGGTGTAGAGCGCAGAATGCTGCACCTCACCCAGCGTTTTAACACGGCCATCGCCAGCGTCACGCACGATGGTACGTGCCGCCTGCGCGCTCTGCTCCAGCGCAGCCAGGCTTATCTGGTCCGCATAGGCAAAACCGGTTTTCTCGCCGCTGATGGCGCGCACGCCAACGCCCTGGTCAATGTTGTAAGAACCATCTTTGATGATGCTGTCTTCTAAAACCCAGGATTCGTGATAGCTCGACTGGAAATAGAGATCGCCGTAGTCGAGACGGCGTTCGGTCAGTTGACCAAGAATGGAGAACAGGTCCTGATGGCTCAGGCCGTTCGCTGCGAGCAAATGTTCACTTACCAGGTTCAGACTCATCGTATTGCTACTCGTTCGTTGCCGCCTGTGGCGGTATAAAGATCGTATTAATTGAGAGTGAGGCAATTACCTGCCCACGTCAAATCATTGCTGTGCATCTTTGCGCGGCTGGCGCAGCACTTCATTAATCTGCGGTTTATCCACCGGACCGGTGATGCGGTAACGCAGAATAGAGACTTTGCTCCACAGCGGCCCCAGCACTTTACTGGCGGCAAACACCGCAGCACCAACAATCGGGTTCACCACAAAGGCGGCTGCCACCCCCACGCTCGCGGAGATTTCTGGCGCCACCACGGCTTCCATATCAAGCTCGCGACGTACAAGGTTAACCGAGCCCTTCATGGCGATATCCGCTTCCAGACCGTCCACCAGCGTGTCGTCCGTATGCATAACGCCGTCCTTGATCCACGCCGTACTGCGGATGGAATCGTAGTAGAACCCTTCACTGAAGGTATCGCTGAAATCAAAACGCAGCTTACGCAGCAGTGCATCAAAGCTCAGGAGACGCAGGATCTGCCCGGCGCGTCCCGTGCTCACATCGGCAATTTCACCTTTTCCGAAGCGGGTTTTCAGTATGCCGTTAAGCGAGGCCTCATCCGGCTTCCACGGCGCGTCACGCCAGTGAAGATCGTAATCGACGTCAAATGACGAGCCGCGCAGCGGCGTGCTGATACCAAAGAAATTGGCTGCTGCATCCAGTTTGTTACCCTTAATGTCGCCTTTCAGCGAGGTGCGCTGTTCGCCTGGGTTATTCACCCACTCGCCCGCGGCCGTCAGACGACCAAAGCCGGTATCGACCAGTCCACCCGTGAGGCTCAGCGTGTTGCCCTGAATCGCGAAGTCACCGTCAATGCGGCCATATTTTTGTCCCCACAGCCAGCACTCAGCACAGCGCAGTTGCAGATCCGGCCAGCCGCTGAAGTCCACGCGGGAAGTGTTACTCAACGGCGATGCCGGAGTCGATTGATCTTTCCCGCCCGCCGTTGCCGGGTTGTAGTAGAGATAGCGGATTGCCGCCTGCCACGGGGCGTTATCGCGCATGGTCAGGGTGGCGTTGATCTCCCTGCCCTGAGCCTCTACTTTCGAGCCGTTAGCCGTGGGCTGAGAGACGATACTCAGGTTGTTCCACTGTTGCCCACCCAGCGTGAGCGACGGTGTGCGCACGGTGACGGTTTGCGGGAACTGCGCCGCCTCATCCACGTTTTGCCCGACACCTTTCTGGAACAGCGCCAGCCACTGCGCGCCATCCATCGGCGGGAGATTCAGCTCAATGCCCTGGTGATCCGGGAGCGGAGGCGTGGTTCGGCTGTCCGTCGTCCAGATGGCTTTGTCCAGGGTCAGCTTACGGTTGAGCAGCCAGCGGCTGTTGAAATGATTCATGCCACCCGCGCTGCCGGTTAACTCGAAGCTGTTCAGGTTGCCCACGACGTTAAGCGTCACGGGCAGCGCCTGTCCGGCCTGTTTATCCAGCGGTGCAGGCAACTGGCTGCTGAGATTTTTCAGATCGCCAGTAAGGTCGACCTTATACTTCGTACCGGCGTGGTAGGGCAGTTCAATATCCACCTTCCCCTTCCAGGCGGCTGCACCATCAACCGACTCCTGAATGGGTTTCGGCAGTACATCCATCCGCGAGGGTTGCCAGTTACCGTCCAGATTGACAGCCACCTGGTAGGCCTTCTCCCCCTCGGTGGTCGAGAAGTCGATGTTGACGGGCTGATTGAACCAGTTGGCTGTGAGCGGCTCACTCTTCAGGTTGCCGTTCACAAAGCTGAACTGCCCGCTGAGGTTCTTCAGCGTACTTTCCAGCGGTTTGATATACAGGCTGTTGTTGTTCAGGCGGACATCACCTTTGGCGGTGGTCATTTCGCCGTCCAGCGGGATATCCAGATGTAAGCGAGCATTCACATCGCCATCAAGCTGGAGTTGCTCAAGTGTGGCAGCCAGCGAGGCTTTCAGCGGCGTCTCTTCAAAATAGGGACCGACCGCCTTGCCCGGCCCGTTGATATCGGCATCAATCAGCAGTTTCTCTTTTGAGTAATCGGGGATATTTGCCGTCAGGTTGGTGGCCGTCACGCCGCCCAGCGCGACGCTGTCTGACTTCATCCACAACCCGTCATTGAGAAAATTAAGCTCAATATCGAGGTTTTTCAGTGCAGGCCAGCCCGGCTGGAACGCAAAGGTAGCGTTGTGCAACGGCACCAGCACCTGGAACTGACCTTCGTTATGTTTGTATGGGAAAAGATGCGGATTACCGCCATAGGCCAGGGTGGCGTTATCCGCCTGACCGCCCTGGATCGCCCCGCTCAGGTAGTCCACGAGCGCTTTACCCATCAGGTTTTCCGGGAAGTAACGCCAGGCCTGAGAACCGTCGCTGGTGCTGATCCCCGCCAGAATACCCAACCACGGCTCTTCACCTTCAGGCTTTAAATAGCGGAAATCCCCGCGGGCATGAACCGCTTTGGCTTTCACATCGATATGGCGGCCATCAAGCTGGAAGCCTTTATCATTGCGCAGCCAGTTAAGCACCGCGTTGCCTTTTTCAATTTCCAGAGGTGCCCTGAAGACCGTTTCATAAGGCATTTTGGCGTCATGCATCTCAACGGTCAGCCTGCCGTTCTCAACGCTGCCCTCCAGCTTGCCGCTGAAGTTCTCAGCCCCCGGCAGCAGTTTCCACTGTTTCCAGGCCAGATCTTTCCACGTCGCCTGGAAGCGGGTTTTCTCGGTTGCCTGCAGCGGGATATCCAGCGCGAGGGCGTCAATTTCCCCACTTGGCTGCGTTGCCAGCCAAACGTCACCCAAATCCGGAGAGAGCTTCGCTGCCATGGAGCGCAGCCCTTCAATGGCCGCCAAATCGAGATGCGTGGCGCGGATACGCAGCTCATCGCTACGCTTATTATTCGTGCCGCCGACATCCTGCTCAGGCATCCATGCCAGCGTCAGCGCGCCGCGCGGCCAGGGTTTGCCGTCCATGGTGATGCGCGTATCCGGGATGGCAAACTGCCAGCCCCCTTTCTCTTTCGTCACATGTGCGATGAGGTTATCTACAGAGAGTTGATGCTGCTTGCTTTCGCCTTGCCAGCTTGCACCGCCCTGCTTCAGCCAGATATCGCCGCTGGCGAACACGCCTTTCGTCAGGGTCATCCAGCCTTCCAGGCTAAAACGGGCCGTTTCCAGCTGCATATTTTGCTGCAGCCAGTCGCCGAGCCACGGCTTCACATCCACGTCGTCAGCCTGCAGCCACACCTTGCCGTTGTTGAGCAAGCCGTCGTCGTCACGCAGATCCATACGGACCTGCATGACCCCATGCTGGCCGTTCAGGCTGGAGAGGTTCACCTGCCCCTCGGCACGGTGACGCTCTTTGCCGTTAAGCCAGGTCAGTTGCGGGATCTTCAGTTCGGCGCGTTGGCCGGAAAGGGTAATAAAGCTCACTTCGCTGTCGCGCAGATCGAAATGATCGAACTGACGCAGGAAGAGATCGCTCAGGCGGTTGGCTTCAAGGCTCTGCGTGTTATCCCCGCCGGAGAGCGGCGTGTTGGTCAAAAACTGAAGCTGATAAAAGGTGAGATCGCGGAACTGCCAGCGCATGTGCAGCAGGCTTTGCCAGACATCCAGTGCCAGGGTCACGCGTTTGATTTTCAGATAGCCGCCATCTTTCAGGCTGGCACTGATGTCCCGGGCATCCAGCGTCGGGCCAAAGTTTTGCCAGCTTGCGCTGACCTGGCTTACGTCAACCGGCACACCGGTGGCGGATTCGATCTTCGCCAGCACCTGCGGACGCCAGCTGTCCAGATGCGGTAAAACGAGGCGCAGCCCGCTCACGAGCAGCGCGACAATCACGACAAGCGTTGCCCCTGTAAGCAGTAAAATCCCCGGCAATCGCCTCACGCATCTCTCCTTGTCAGCTTTTTCACGCAGCGAACTGCGTCTTACATCATGACGACGTCAAATTGCTCCTGGTTATAGAGCGGCTCAATTTGTACTTTTACCTGTTTGCCGACAAAGATTTCCACTTCCGCCAGCGCGTGCGACTCTTCACCTTTCAGCGCTTCAGCCACCGCAGGGGAAGCATAGACCAGAAAACGATCGGAGTCGTAGGCATGATGAACGCGGACAATTTCACGCATGATCTCATAGCAGACGGTCTCCACCGTCTTTACGGTGCCGCGTCCGTGGCAGGTTGGACACTCGTTACACAGCACATGTTCCACACTTTCACGGGTCCGTTTACGCGTCATTTCCACCAGCCCCAGCTGTGAGAAGCCGTTAATGCTGGTTTTCACGCGATCTTTACTCAGCGCCTGCTCAAGCGAGTGCAGCACACGACGGCGATGGTCTTCATTATTCATATCGATAAAGTCGATGATGATAATGCCACCCAGGTTGCGCAGACGAAGCTGGCGCGCAATGGCCTGTGTCGCTTCAATGTTGGTATTGAAGATGGTGTCATCCAGGTTGCGATGGCCGACAAACGCACCGGTGTTGATGTCCACGGTGGTCATTGCTTCGGTCTGATCGATGATCAGATAACCGCCGGACTTCAGTTCAACCTTGCGCTCCAGCGCACGCTGGATCTCATTTTCGACATCATAGAGATCGAAGATTGGCTGACGCCCGGTGTAATGTTCCAGCAGGCCAGGCATTTCCGGAATGTACTCAGCGGTAAATTCGAGCAGCGCTTCGTAGGTGAGGCGCGAGTCCACGCGGATTCGGTCGAGCTGAGCATCAGCAAAATCACGCAGGACGCGCTGGGCAAGCGCCAGCTCACCGTACAGCTGATAGCGGGTCTGGTTGCGTTTTTTACGCTCCATCACCTTGGTCCAGACGCGCTTCAGGTAAGCCGCATCGGATGCCAGATCCTCTTCGCTAACCCCTTCGGCGGCGGTACGGATGATAAACCCGCCCTGTTCGTCGCAGTAGGCGCTGACCACTTTCTTAAGGCGCTCGCGCTCGCTTTCACTTTCAATACGCTGGGAAACCCCCACGTGCGATGCGCCGGGCATAAAGACCAGGTAACGGGAAGGTAATGTGATGTCGGTTGTCAGACGGGCGCCTTTGGTGCCAAGGGGGTCTTTCACCACCTGCACCATCAGATCCTGCCCCTGACGCACCAGCTCTGAAATGTCGCGTACGGCAAACTGCTTTTGCTCTTCGCCTGCGACACACTCGGTATGCGGCATGATATCGGAGGCATGTAAAAATGCCGCCTTATCCAGTCCAATATCTACAAAAGCCGCCTGCATACCCGGCAGTACGCGGCTGACACGACCTTTGTAGATATTGCCTACTATTCCGCGTCGCGCTTCACGCTCAATATGAATTTCCTGAAGAATGCCACCATCAATGTAGGCCACACGGGTTTCCGATGGCGTTACGTTTACCAACAATTCAGCCGTCATAGTTATCCCTTCCCTCACGCAGTGAGTTAAAATTGCTCAGCAACTCATACGTTTCCACCAGCGGTAAGCCGACTACGGCGTGATAGCTGCCATTTATCTTCCTGACAAAACAGCCACCCAGCCCTTGAATACCGTATGCACCTGCTTTATCCATCGGTTCACCGCTGGCAATATACGCGGCGATCTCGTCGTTGGTCAGTACTCTGAAGGTCACGTCCGTCACCACCAGACAATCCAGCACGTGCTTGCTGTCCGCCAGCGCCACCGCGGTCATCACCTGATGCGTTTGCCCGGACATTTTGTGCAGCATATGTGCTGAATGCTCAGCGTCTCGCGGTTTCTCAAGCACTTCACCGTTAAGGATAACGATGGTGTCCGCCCCCAGTACCGGCAGGTCGCGTGGCACGCACGCAACGCCAGCCTGCGCTTTCTCACGCGCCAGGCGAGAAACATACTGCTGAGCACTTTCGCCCTCAGCACGTTTTTCTTCGATGCCGGTAACGATACGTTCAAAAGCGATGCCCAACTGCGTGAGCAACTCCTGACGACGTGGAGAACCGGAGGCAAGATAGATAGACGTCATAGAAACCTTTTACTGCACAGCAAACTGCTGGCGAACCTTACGCATCAGCAGGAACAGCCACGGCCAGAGCACACCGTTGACTACACTACTCCAGAATACTTCGGGTCGGAAAGAGACGTTGATCACTAAAAACTCTGCCCAGAAAACAACGATATCCGCGGCAAGCGACAACAACATCACGACCAGCGCCTGTTGCCAGAGCGCGAGGTTACGAAAGAGCTGGAATTTGAGTGCAACGAGATATGCAATGATGCTCATGGATAACGCGCGAACACCCAGCGTTGAGCCACTAATGAGATCCAGTATGGCACCCATTACAAAGCCTGTGCCAACATTTACGCGGTGCGGCAGGGCAAGGATCCAGTAGAGCAAAATGAGCAATACCCAGTTTGGCCGGTAAACAAGAATGTCGTCCGGCCAGGGCATTATCTGCAGCAACAGCGCGATGAGAAACGAGAGCCAGATAACCCAGCGTCCCTGGCTACGATAACTGGCCACTACTGCCCTCCGGATGAGAGTTTAGGCGGTGGCGGCGCATCCGTTATCCCGGTGGCCGGCGCGGGTACTGGCGCAGGCGGCCCCATCGCATCCGGAGCAGGAAGAACCTGCGGCATCATCTGCATCAGGCGCTCATTGGCAACGCGATGCACCTCTTCAGGCGTCATTGGGTTGGCACCGTTACGATCGGCTCCCCACAGCAGCAGCAGGTAGCGAAGACGCTGTAAACCCGCCGTTGGACGCGCCTGAATCACGGTGTAGGCACGCTGCGTATCAAGCTTCACAGAAGAGACAACCGCAACCGGATACCCTTCAGGGAAACGTCCACCCAGACCGGAGGTGACCAGCACGTCGCCCACACGGATATCCGTGTTGGCTGGCAGGTGCTCCAGCTGCAGATCGTCCGTGCAGCCGTTACCCGCCGCAATGACGCGAATATCGTTACGCAGAACCTGAATAGGCAGCGCATGGGTGGCATCGCAGATCAGCAGTACACGGCTGGTCAGTTTGGCGACGGCGACCACCTGGCCCACCACACCTTTATCACTGATAACAGGCTGACCTTCATACACACCATTCACGCTACCTTTGTCGATCACCACCTGATCGCTGTAAGGATCGTTTACGGTGGAGATCACCTGCGTCACCATCTTCTGCTCATCCTGACGCAGCGGCGATCCAAGCAGCTCACGCAGACGCGCATTTTCCTGCTTGTATTGCCCTAACATCAGCAGTTCGCTGTTTTTCAGCAGCAGTTCCTGGCGCAATGCCCGGTTTTCAAGTTCGAGTTGGTCACGTGAGGACAGCGTTTGAGAAACGGAGTCGAGCAGTTCACGAGGACCATTGGATATAAAGTAGAAAGGACTGACGGCGGTATCCATGTACGTTCTGATCTGGCTGAACGTACCGAGGCGGCTATCGGCAATAATGACACCAAGCGCAACCAGAACCGCCAGGATCAGGCGAAACTGTAGCGAGGGGCCACGGCTAAAAATTGGCTTCATAGGCTATGCGTATTCTCGTGTCAGAGAGAAAGGGTAGCGATTCGCTACCCTTTCACCATGACTACTCTTCGCTGAACAAGTCGCCGCCGTGCATGTCGATCATTTCCAGCGCCTTGCCACCACCACGGGCGACGCAAGTCAGTGGATCTTCTGCAACTACGACAGGAATACCTGTCTCTTCCATTAACAGGCGGTCGAGGTTACGCAACAGCGCACCACCACCGGTCAGAACCATACCGCGCTCAGAGATATCGGACGCCAGTTCAGGTGGGCACTGTTCCAGCGCAACCATCACCGCGCTCACGATACCGGTCAGCGGCTCTTGCAGCGCTTCCAGAATTTCGTTGGAGTTCAGGGTAAAGCCGCGTGGCACACCTTCCGCCAGGTTACGGCCGCGCACTTCGATTTCGCGAACTTCATCACCCGGATAAGCAGAACCGATCTCGTGCTTGATGCGCTCAGCGGTCGCTTCACCGATCAGGGAGCCATAGTTACGGCGCACGTAGTTAATGATCGCTTCGTCGAAACGGTCACCACCGATACGCACAGAAGAGGAGTAAACCACGCCGTTCAGGGAGATAACGGCCACTTCAGTGGTACCACCACCGATATCAACCACCATCGAACCGGTAGCTTCAGAAACAGGCAGGCCTGCACCGATAGCCGCAGCCATTGGCTCTTCAATCAGGAACACTTCACGCGCGCCTGCACCCTGAGCAGATTCGCGAATTGCGCGACGTTCTACCTGGGTCGCACCGACCGGCACACAAACCAGCACACGTGGGCTTGGACGCATGAAGCTGTTGCTGTGAACCTGCTTGATGAAGTGCTGAAGCATTTTTTCAGTCACGAAGAAGTCAGCGATAACGCCGTCTTTCATTGGGCGGATCGCGGCGATGTTACCTGGGGTACGACCCAGCATCTGCTTCGCGTCATGACCCACTGCGGCTACGCTTTTCGGCGAGCCGGCACGATCCTGACGAATGGCCACAACAGAAGGCTCATTCAATACGATGCCTTGTCCTTTTACATAAATAAGGGTATTCGCGGTACCCAGGTCAATGGACAGGTCATTGGAAAACATGCCACGAAATTTTTTCAACATACTAAGGGATAATCCTGAAAGCTGGGGCGGAAAACAAAATCCGCTTACTTTACCAACCACACGCAGCAGCGACAAGGCGCAAAAATCACCTGCTGCGGTGAAAATTTGTGCAGTACGTTTCCTTCTGTTACAAATTCATCCCCTGACTCCCTCAGGGCTGAGTACACAGTAGCGTTCCTCACTTTCATTTGTAACCCGCTAAAGGTCGTTCACTGGCTTTTTGCTCGTCATACTCAAAGCTACAGGCGCGATATTCTACGTGAAAACAGCGTAAACGGCAGGTCAAACAGAGTATCTTTGCAAATATTTTTTCACATTGGTGTCAAGCGGCTGAGAGGCGGCAAAAAAATCCCCCTGACCACCCATCACACCACGCTCTGTCAACATCTGCCATTCGCCTCTGGAGCGCACGCCCGTGGCAAATACTTGTGTTCGCGTTCCCTTACACGCTTCCACCAGACTCTGCACCAGCAGCTGGTTTTCCGTGCGCTTTTCAATATTCCTGACCAGCCCCGGATGTAGCTTTAATAATTCCACATCCAGCTCCTTGATCCAGCTGGTACTGACCAGCGTCAGGCCCGCCTGTGTCACCGCCACACGCGCACCCAGCGCATTGATCAAACGTACCACCGGACGTAACCGGCTGATGTGTTGACCAACATCCGCCTCTGCAAGTTCAAAAATAATGTGTTTGCGTTGCGATTTTTCGCATTGCATTAATGTATCGCGCAGCCAGCGTTGAAAACGCGGGCGAATTAACGACTCGACGGTCACCTGTAATGCCAGACTTTCTTCAGGCCAAAAAGATAAAAACGGAATCAGTCGGCTAATTTGCTGACGGTCATACTCTTCGGAGAGTCCAAATTGCAGGACCATCGGCAGATATTCTGCCGAAATAACCTCTTCCGTGCCGTCGAAAATGCGACACATTAATTCACGGTGGTGAACATGGCCGTTTTTCATCACCGCTGGTTTTTGATAAAGGCGGGGGCCACCGCGGCTCAACATTTGTTCAATCAGGGTACGCCAGCGCACATTGCCACGCCCTTTCTCAGGCAGGGAATCGTCATATACCGCCCAACCGTTCGCCCCTTGCAGCACCGCGTTTCGGGTTGCCGCTTCCGCATGCTCCATCACCTGTTCAGTTGACTGCCCGCCGCGCCAGGCGCAGATCCCCATATGCACCATATCATCCCGGTCGAGCATTTTGCTCTGCGGCAGCGCATCCACCGCCTTCAGCAACTGGCTGGCGATGCTCTCCGACTCCTTAAGTGTGCGATGGGGTAACAACACCGCAAAGTCGCTGCGGTGATAGCGCGCCAGCAGCGCGCCGGGATAGCGCATAATAAAAGTCGACAGCAAGTTGATGAGCGTAAAGAGGTTCTCTTCCGCCACGCGGCGCCCCCAGGTATCGCGCAGGAGATCGAAATCCGGCAGACGAACCATCATGACGACCCCGTGCGTTCCCACTTTTTCCGGGTCGTCCAGCAGCGTGGCCAGTTGATTATCAAAGAACAGGCGGTTATTCAGACCGGTTTTGTTATCCTGCGCGGCATAGGAACGGATCAGCGTATCCATGCGGCTGCGCTGATCGCTGGCGAACTGAATTTCTGAAAGCAGCGTGTCCAGCGCGCTGCTGGTGCTGGACGGCCACTCATAGACCGACCCCCGCACCTGCGGGCCGCGTTCCCCGTTAAGTATTCGCACGGAGCGGTTTTCCAGCAGCTCCTGACCGGAGAGCTGACGGCGTAGCCAGCGAACCGCAAGAAAAATCAGCAGGACAATAAAGGCGACGGCAACGGTGAGTGGCGCGGTGGTCATCATCGAGCGGAAATAGCTGGCCATGGGATCGAGGTAGACCAGGCGTATCGTCATCCCCGGATTTTTAAGGGAATGGACATTCACTTCCCGATACTGGCTCACGACGCCCGCAGGCCGATAGCTGCCCTGACGCTGATGGCTTAACACCGGATGCTTTCCCTGCGTGATGTCGACCTGCACAATATCAACCGGTACCATCAATTCATCCAGCTCGCGGGAGAGTTCCGGTAGCGGAGTGGTAATCAGACGCGTATCAATAACTGACGCAACAGACTCAACCCGGTTGACCAGCTTGTCCTGAATGGCGTTATAAAAGCTCAGGGAGCAGCCAAGGAGCGTGACAAAAATGGTTAACCCCGTCAGCAACGTGATAAAAGCTGAGAACTTCGTCGTTAATCGCATCCTTGAGATTACTCCGTGGGTTGATGGGTAGCGAGTAAGCGCTAACTTGCATTTCAAATGCGCCATACTACCAAACCTGGTGTATCTGGCAATTTATTGCGTTAAATCGGCATAGCGTTTCATTGAGCGAGTATAGTCTTCAGAACGCATTTTCCAATCATCAGAATAGTGAGGATCCTGTATGCAGGCTTTGATCTTAGAACAGCAGGACGGCAATACCGTTGCCTCGGTGCAAGCCCTTGATGAGAGCCGTCTGCCCGAAGGCGACGTCACCGTCGACATCGACTGGTCCAGTCTGAATTACAAGGATGCCCTGGCCATCACCGGCAAAGGTAAAATCATCCGAAATTTCCCGATGGTGCCGGGGATTGATTTTGCAGGCCACGTTCATTCCAGCGAAGATCCGCGGTTTCATGCCGGCCAGCAGGTGCTGCTCACCGGTTGGGGCGTCGGCGAAAATCACTGGGGCGGGCTGGCAACGCAGGCGCGGGTGAAAGGCGAGTGGCTGGTGCCCATGCCTGCTGGGCTGGATGGCCGCAAAGCGATGATTATCGGTACCGCAGGCTTTACCGCCATGCTGTGCGTCATGGCCCTTGAAGATGCCGGTATCCGCCCTGAGTCAGGCGAGATAGTCGTGACCGGGGCCAGCGGTGGCGTTGGCAGCACGGCGGTGGCTTTACTGCACAAACTGGGGTATCAGGTCGCCGCGGTCTCAGGCCGTGAAAGCACCCATGACTACCTGCGTCAGCTTGGTGCCAGCCGCATTCTTGGCCGCGACGAATTTGCCGAAACCCGTCCGCTGGAAAAACAGCTCTGGGCCGGAGCGGTGGATACCGTCGGAAATAACGTGCTGGCAAAAGTGCTGGCGCAGATGAACTACGGTGGCTGCGTGGCGGCCTGCGGTCTGGCGGGCGGTTTTGCCCTGCCAACCACCGTTATGCCCTTTATCCTGCGTAACGTGCGCCTGCAGGGTGTGGATTCCGTCATGACTCCGGCGGCCCGTCGTGCAGAAGCCTGGGAGCGTCTGGTACGCGACCTGCCTGAGTCCTTCTTCACGCAGAGTGCAACCGAAATCGCCCTCAGCCAGGCGCCGGAATATGCCGGTAAGATCATGGATAATCAGTTCCATGGCCGCGCGCTGGTGAAAATTGCCTAATCTTCAAATTTTCGTGACATATTCGCGCTAATCCTTCTCCTCCGTCATGCTTAGAAAAACGCATGACGGAGGATGCCATGAAAACCCGTAAACTGACGGAAGCCGACGTAACGTCCGAATCTGTCTTTATGTTACAGCGCCGCCAGATCCTGAAAATGCTTGGCATCAGTGCCACCGCGTTGACGCTCACACCTGCGGCTCACGCTGATTTGCTCGACTGGTTTAAAGGCAACGATCGGCCAAAAGCCCCTTCCGGTGCCCCGCTCACCTTTACGAAACCTGCCGAGTGGCAAAACAAACTGACGCTCACGCCAGAAGATAAGGTCACCGGTTATAACAACTTCTACGAATTTGGGCTTGATAAAGCCGATCCTGCGGCCAATGCAGGCAGCATGAAAACCGATCCGTGGACGTTGAAAATTGACGGCGAAGTGGCAAAACCCTTAACGCTGGATCACCACGATCTCACCACCCGTTTCCCGTTAGAGGAACGCATCTATCGTATGCGCTGCGTGGAAGCCTGGTCGATGGTGGTACCGTGGGTAGGTTTTCCGCTGCATAAGCTGCTGGCAATGGTTGAACCCACCAGCAATGCGAAATATGTCGCATTCCAGACGCGTTACGCCCCGGACGAGATGCCAGGCCAGAAGGACCGGTTCATCGGCGGTGGGCTTGCATATCCTTATGTAGAAGGATTACGCCTTGACGAAGCCATGCATCCTCTTACCCTTCTGACCGTCGGCGTTTACGGTAAAGCGCTCCCGCCGCAGAACGGCGCCCCCATCCGGCTGACAGTACCGTGGAAATATGGCTTCAAGGGCATTAAATCGATCGTCAGTATTAAGCTCACCCGCGAGCGTCCGCCCACAACATGGAATCTCGCCGCGCCGGACGAATACGGTTTCTTCGCCAACGTGAACCCGCATGTCGATCACCCACGCTGGTCGCAGGCGACGGAACGGTTTATCGGTTCCGGCGGGGCGCTGGATGTGAAGCGTCAGCCCACGCTGCTCTTTAACGGCTATGCGGATGAAGTGGCGTCGCTCTACCGTGGCCTCAATTTACGGGAGAACTTCTGAGTGCGTTTAACGGCAAAACAGGTAACCTGGCTGAAAGTGCTGCTGCATTTAGCCGGGTTGCTCCCTTTTATCTGGTTGTTCTGGGCCGCCAGCCAGGGGCTCTTTAGTGCCGATCCGGCTAAAGATATCCAGCACTTTACTGGTCGGATGGCTCTGAAATTTTTACTGGCGACCTTGCTGGTTTCGCCGCTGGCGCGCTACGCTAAACAGCCATTATTGATACGCACACGTCGGCTATTAGGGCTATGGTGTTTTGCCTGGGCCACGTTGCACCTGACCAGTTACGCGCTGCTGGAACTGGGGATTAACAACCTGGCACTGCTGGGCCGCGAACTGGTCACGCGTCCTTATCTGACGCTGGGCATTGTCAGTTGGCTGGTGTTACTGGCATTAGCGCTGACATCCACGCAATATGCGCAGCGAAAACTGGGTAAGCGCTGGCAGTTGCTGCACAACTTCGTCTATCTTGTCGCGATCCTCGCACCCATCCATTATCTGTGGTCCGTGAAGATCCTCTCGCCTCAGCCCATCCTCTACGCGCTGCTGGCTTTGGCGCTTTTAGCATGGCGTTACAAGAAGTTCCGCCAGTGGTTGCGATAGTTCGCGAAACTGTGCGTTTTCCCGCAGATTACTTATCAACCGCCATTCTTTTTCGGATAGCGGTTGATAATCTTCCCTGATAAGACCAGTATTTAGCTGCCAAATGCTACGAAATCGTTATAATGTGCGACTTTGGTTTTCCTGAATGCATTTTAGGAAAGTCATCAGGTGACTTTCGCGTTTCAAAGGTATATTTTGGTTTTTACCCGAGATTCGCAGGAGATAGCGACACAATGGCAGAAAAATTCCGAATCTTAGTTTTAAACGGACCGAACCTGAACATGCTCGGCACCCGTGAGCCAGAGAAGTACGGCACGCTGACATTGAGTGAAATTGTTAACCGTTTGGGCACGGAAGCAGCGTCACTGAATGTGGATTTGGATCATTTTCAGTCAAACGCGGAGTACGCACTCATCGACCGTATTCATCAGGCTAAAGACACTGTGGACTATATCCTGATCAATCCGGCCGCGTTTACGCACACCAGTGTTGCTATCCGCGACGCACTGCTGGCGGTGAGTATCCCGTTTATCGAGATCCACCTCAGCAACGTGCACGCCCGAGAGCCGTTCCGCCACCATTCGTATCTGTCGGATATCGCCGCTGGCGTTATCTGCGGACTGGGCGCAGACGGTTATTCATACGCTTTACAGACAGCGGTAAAACGCCTGTCACAATCACACTAAACAAGAGTACGGAACCCACTCATGGATATTCGTAAGATTAAAAAACTGATCGAGCTGGTTGAAGAATCAGGCATCTCCGAACTGGAAATTTCTGAAGGCGAAGAGTCTGTACGCATCAGCCGTGCAGCCCCAGCCGCTAGCTTCCCGGTAATGCAGCAAGCTTATGCTGCGCCAGTGCAGCAGCCTGCGCTCTCTGCAGCCGTTGCACCAGCCGCAACTGAAGCCGCACCTGCCGCTGCAGCAGAAATCAGTGGTCACATCGTACGTTCCCCAATGGTTGGTACTTTCTACCGCACCCCGAGCCCGGACGCGAAGGCGTTCATCGAAGTGGGTCAGAAAGTCAACGTAGGCGATACCCTGTGTATCGTTGAAGCCATGAAAATGATGAACCAGATCGAAGCAGACAAATCAGGTACTGTGAAGGCGATTCTGGTCGAAAGTGGTCAGCCGGTAGAATTTGACGAGCCGCTGGTCGTCATCGAGTAACGAGGCGAACATGCTGGATAAAATTGTTATCGCCAACCGCGGCGAGATCGCACTGCGTATTCTTCGTGCCTGTAAAGAACTGGGCATCAAGACTGTCGCTGTGCACTCAAGCGCGGACCGCGATTTAAAACACGTATTGCTGGCGGATGAGACGGTCTGTATCGGCCCGGCTCCGTCCGTAAAAAGCTATCTGAACATCCCGGCAATCATCAGCGCCGCTGAAATCACTGGCGCGGTGGCAATTCACCCGGGTTATGGCTTCCTCTCCGAGAACGCCAACTTTGCTGAGCAGGTTGAACGCTCTGGCTTTATCTTCATCGGCCCGAAAGCTGACACCATCCGCCTGATGGGTGACAAAGTGTCTGCAATCACCGCGATGAAAAAAGCCGGTGTTCCAACCGTTCCAGGTTCTGACGGCCCGCTGACTGACGACATGGATGCAAACCGTGCACATGCTAAACGCATTGGCTACCCGGTGATCATCAAGGCGTCCGGCGGCGGCGGCGGTCGCGGTATGCGCGTAGTGCGCAGCGACGCTGAACTGGCACAATCCATCTCCATGACCAAAGCGGAAGCGAAAGCAGCTTTCAGCAATGACATGGTGTATATGGAAAAATACCTTGAAAACCCACGCCACATCGAAATTCAGGTGCTGGCTGACGGTCAGGGTAACGCTATCTATCTGGCAGAACGTGACTGCTCCATGCAGCGTCGTCACCAGAAAGTGGTCGAAGAAGCACCAGCACCGGGCATCACCCCGGAACTGCGTCGCTACATCGGCGAGCGTTGTGCCAAAGCGTGTGTCGACATCGGCTATCGCGGGGCGGGTACCTTCGAATTCCTGTTCGAAAACGGTGAGTTCTACTTCATTGAGATGAACACCCGTATTCAGGTTGAACACCCGGTTACCGAAATGATCACCGGCGTTGACCTGATCAAAGAGCAGCTGCGTATCGCTGCCGGCCAGCCTCTGTCCATCAAACAGGAAGAAGTAGTGGTCAAAGGCCATGCGGTCGAGTGCCGTATCAACGCCGAAGACCCGAATACCTTCCTGCCAAGCCCGGGTAAAATCACGCGTTTCCACGCGCCGGGTGGCTTTGGCGTGCGTTGGGAGTCTCATATCTACGCCGGTTACACCGTACCGCCGTACTATGACTCAATGATCGGTAAGCTTATCTGCTACGGCGAAAACCGTGACGTGGCGATTGCCCGCATGAAGAACGCCCTGCAGGAGCTAATCATCGACGGTATCAAAACCAACGTTGATCTGCAGATGCGCATCATGAGCGACGAGCACTTCCAGAATGGTGGGACGAACATCCACTATCTGGAGAAAAAACTCGGTCTCAACGAGAAGTAAGAAAGCATCTATGCTAAAAGGCCGGTTTAACCGGCCTTTTTTATTTCTGGGGATCGTCAAGGCCCATCATGTACAATCCCCGCTTTCTTCATCCACAAGGGACAAAAAATGGACAAACGTTTTGTTCAGGCCCATAAAGAAGCGCGCTGGGCGCTGTGGCTGACCCTTCTCTATCTTGCCGCATGGTTGGTAACCGCTTACTTACCTGATTCTGCAATTGGCATCACCGGCCTGCCTCACTGGTTTGAAATGGCCTGTCTGCTGGTACCGCTGATTTTTATCCTGCTGTGCTGGGCAATGGTGAAATTCATTTATCGCGATATCCCGCTGGAGGACGACGATGCAGCTTGAAGTCATTCTGCCGCTTATCGCGTATTTGTTGGTCGTGTTTGGCGTGTCCGTGTATGCCATGCGCAAAAGGGCAACCGGCACCTTCCTGAACGAATATTTCCTCGGCAGCCGTTCAATGGGCGGCATTGTGTTAGCGATGACGCTCACCGCCACCTATATCAGCGCCAGCTCATTTATTGGCGGTCCCGGGGCTGCCTATAAATATGGGTTAGGCTGGGTGCTGCTGGCGATGATCCAGCTCCCGGCTATCTGGCTTTCGCTGGGTATACTCGGCAAGAAGTTCGCTATTCTGGCGCGTCGCTATAATGCCGTGACGCTGAACGACATGCTGTTTGCCCGCTACCGCAGCCGTTTACTGGTATGGCTGGCAAGCCTAAGCCTGCTGGTCGCCTTTGTGGGTGCGATGACGGTGCAGTTTATTGGCGGTGCACGTCTGCTTGAAACCGCAGCAGGGATCCCTTACGAGACTGGCCTGCTTATCTTTGGGATCAGTATCGCGCTTTATACGGCGTTTGGTGGATTCCGCGCCAGCGTACTGAACGACACCCTGCAGGGCATGGTGATGCTCATTGGAACCATTGTGCTGCTGGTGGGGATTGTCCATGCGGCAGGCGGCCTGAGCCATGCTGTTGAAACCCTTGAAGCGATTGACCCGAAACTGGTCACTCCAGAGGGCGCAGATGACATTCTTTCACCCACCTTTATGACCTCCTTCTGGGTGCTGGTCTGCTTCGGCGTCATTGGACTGCCGCATACCGCTGTACGGTGTATCTCCTATAAGGACAGTAAAGCGGTCCATCGCGGCATTATTATCGGGACCATTGTGGTGGCGATACTGATGCTGGGAATGCATCTGGCGGGTGCATTAGGTCGTGCGGTGATCCCAGATCTTACCGTGCCCGACCTGGTGATCCCTACCCTGATGGTTAAAGTCCTGCCACCCTTTGCTGCCGGGATTTTCCTTGCCGCACCGATGGCCGCCATTATGTCGACGATCAACGCTCAGTTGCTGCAAAGTTCCGCTACGATTATCAAAGATCTCTATCTGAATTTGCGTCCCGAGCAGTTGAAAAACGAACGACGCTTAAAGCGGATGTCTGCGGTGATTACGCTGTTATTAGGGGCACTGCTGCTGCTGGCCGCCTGGCGTCCACCGGAGATGATCATCTGGCTGAACCTGCTTGCGTTTGGCGGCCTTGAAGCTGTTTTCCTGTGGCCGCTGGTGCTTGGCCTGTACTGGGAACGCGCGAATGCTGCGGGCGCGCTAAGCGGCATGATTGTTGGCGGTGTCGTGTACACCGTGCTCGCTACCTTTAAGATCCAGTACCTGGGCTTCCATCCAATTGTGCCTTCGTTACTGTTAAGTTTACTGGCGTTTGTGGTGGGGAACCGTTTCGGTCAACCCGTCCCACAACCCGCTATGATGTCTACTGATAAATAAAGAGTTTTGCCATGCCGTGGATCCAACTAAAACTGAACACAACCGGTGCTCACGCCGAAGAGCTGAGCGATGCGCTGATGGAGGCCGGCTCGGTCTCTATCACCTTCCAGGACACGCATGACACGCCGGTCTTTGAGCCGCTGCCGGGCGAAACGCGCCTGTGGGGCGATACCGACGTGATTGGCCTGTTTGATGCCGAAACCGACATGAAAGAAGTGGTCGCGATTCTGGAACATCATCCTCTGCTGGGCGTGGGTTTTGCGCACAAAATCGAACAACTGGAAGACAAAGACTGGGAACGCGAGTGGATGGATAACTTCCACCCCATGCAGTTTGGCAAGCGTCTGTGGATCTGCCCAAGCTGGCGCGAAGTTCCCGATGAAAACGCGGTCAACGTGATGCTCGACCCGGGTCTGGCATTCGGTACCGGCACCCATCCGACCACCTCACTGTGTCTGCAGTGGCTGGATGGTCTGGATCTGGAAGGGAAAACCGTGATCGACTTCGGCTGTGGATCCGGGATCCTCGCCATTGCCGCACTGAAGCTGGGTGCCGCAAAAGCCATCGGGATCGATATCGATCCGCAGGCTATTCAGGCCAGTCGTGATAACGCCGAGCGTAACGGCGTTTCCGATCGCCTTGAGCTGTATCTGCCGGACGCGCAGCCAGAGGCCATGAAAGCCGATGTGGTGGTCGCTAACATCCTGGCAGGCCCATTACGCGAGCTTGCACCGTTAATCAGCGTGCTGCCCGTTGAGGGCGGTCTGCTGGGGCTTTCCGGGATCCTGGCAAGCCAGGCTGACAGCGTTTGCGAAGCCTACGCCGATCTCTTCACCCTCGATCCGGTGGTGGAAAAAGAAGAGTGGTGCCGCATTACGGGCCGTAAAAAATAAGAACATTTTTCGTACTGAGATGATGTTCTAAAATGCGACGCAGATCGCATAGAAGCGGGAGAATCTGCTGCTAAAAACAGCAGAATATCCCGCTCAACGGATTCATTTTTTGAGAAATGATGAGAAGTTACGGGAAATTGTAAGCGGTCATAAAATCGCCGTTAATACATAACATAATGATTTAAATAAAAAATAATTTTCATCATTGTGACTGGGTGGCGATTCCTTGATCTACAACAGTGGATTGTTCAAAGTTTGGCCTTTCATCTCGTGCAAAAAATGCGTAATATACGCCGCCTTGCAGTCACAGTATGGTCATTTCTTAACTCATGCGCATCGGACACCACCAGCTCAGAAATCGCCTGATCGCAGCCCCAATGGCAGGTATTACCGACCGGCCGTTCAGGACGCTGTGTTATGAGATGGGAGCCGGTTTAACCGTTTCCGAGATGATGTCGTCTAACCCGCAGGTCTGGGAAAGCGATAAATCCCGCCTTCGGATGGTGCACATTGATGAACCAGGTATTCGCACCGTGCAAATCGCCGGAAGTGTGCCTGAAGAGATGGCAGATGCCGCGCGGATTAACGTGGAAAGTGGCGCCCAGATTATTGATATCAACATGGGTTGCCCGGCCAAAAAAGTGAATCGCAAGCTTGCAGGTTCAGCCCTTCTGCAATACCCCGACCAGGTGAAGTCAATCCTGACGGCGGTTGTCAGCGCAGTGGACGTTCCTGTTACGTTGAAGATTCGCACGGGTTGGTCGCCGGAACACCGTAACTGTGTAGAGATTGCCCAACTGGCCGAAGACTGTGGCATTCAGGCCCTGACCATTCATGGACGCACTCGCGCCTGTTTGTTCAACGGTGAAGCTGAATACGACAGCATTCGGGCAGTTAAGCAGAAAGTTTCCATTCCGATTATCGCGAATGGCGACATTACTGACCCGCTTAAAGCCAGAGCTGTGCTCGACTATACGGGAGCTGATGCTCTGATGATAGGACGTGCAGCTCAGGGAAGACCCTGGATCTTTCGGGAAATCCAGCATTATCTGGACACTGGGGAGCTGCTTGCCCCGCTGCCACTGGCAGAGGTTAAGCGCTTGCTTTGTTCGCATGTTCGGGAACTGCATGACCACTACGGCCAGGCAAAAGGGTACCGAATTGCGCGTAAACACGTCTCCTGGTATCTCCAGGAGCACGCTCCAAATGACCAGTTTCGGCGCACATTCAACGCCATAGAGGATGCCAGCGAACAGCTGGAGGCGTTGGAGGCATACTTCGAAAATCTTGCGTAATGAAATAAAGAGCTGACAGAACTATGTTCGAACAACGCGTAAATTCTGACGTACTGACCGTTTCTACCGTTAACTCTCAGGATCAGGTAACTCAAAAACCCCTGCGTGACTCGGTTAAACAGGCACTGAAGAACTATTTTGCTCAACTGAATGGTCAGGATGTTAATGACCTGTATGAGCTGGTACTGGCTGAAGTTGAACAGCCACTGTTGGACATGGTGATGCAATACACCCGCGGTAACCAAACCCGCGCTGCGCTGATGATGGGTATCAACCGTGGTACTCTGCGTAAGAAACTGAAAAAATACGGCATGAACTAATTTCGGTTAGCGAAATGCTTGTTTAAAAAGGCGCTACCTGGCATGGGGATGCGCCTTTTTTATTGCTCCACATTTGCCACCGTCAACGCTTTGTAAACCTTCGCTTTCCCCACTTTTCAACCGCCGCTTTTCGTGTATATTTCCACCACCTTACTGGCTCTCTTCTTCCGGAATGTCATAATGATTCGTAAATACTGGTGGCTGGTTGTCTTTGCTGTCTCAGTTTTTCTCTTTGATGCGCTGCTGATGCAGTGGATTGAACTGATGAGCACCGAAACCGATAAGTGTCGCAATATGGATTCCGTGAACCCGCTTAAACTCGTCAATTGTTCAGAGTTGGACTGAGCCGCCAACGTCGTCAAAAACCCCGAAATCACTTAATAAAAACGGGGATTTAAATCCCTTTGAGTCATTACCTTACGATGATAATGTCTCGCCCTTCACCACCGCCCTTGCGTAACCTCACACTCGAGTTGAACCGATCATGCTGGTTAGCCAATACAACCATATCCTTGTCGTCCTCTCCTTTGTTGTCGCTATCCTTGCTGCCTATACCGCGCTGAATATGGCCGCGCGTGTGGCGGGAAGTCAGGGCGTGGCAGCGCGCATCTGGCTGGCCGGTGGCGGTGTTGCAATGGGTATTGGCGTATGGGCGATGCATTTTATCGGCATGCTGGCGATGGATCTCTCCATGAGCATGAGCTACAACGCCACCCTGACGGGGTTATCGATGGTTATCGCCGTGGGTTCATCCTTGTTTGCGCTGTGGCTTGTCAGCTGCGAGCAGCTGCGTTTGCGCCGTCTGCTGCCCGGTGCACTAGTCATGGGAACCGGTATTGTGGCCATGCATTACACCGGCATGGCGGCCCTGGAGGTTACGCCCGGTCTTATCTGGGATAAAACATGGGTGGCGATATCAGTCGCTATTGCGCTTGCTGCGTCGCTCGCCGCACTGTGGCTGACGTTCCGCCTGCGTCATGAGGCCGCTCAGGTCGCGCTGATGCGCATGGGTGCCGCAATCACGATGGGGATTGCGATTGCCGGAATGCATTATGCGGGGATGAAAGCCGCACAGTTTCCAGTGTCGACCATGGCTCACCATGAGGGGATTAACGGCAGCTGGCTGGCCGTGCTGGTGAGCGTTGTCGCACTCGCCATCCTTGGTATCACCCTGCTGGTGTCGATGCTGGATGCGCGCCTGCAGGCACGCACCTCTCTCCTCGCCTCGTCTCTGGCGGAAGCAAACCGGGAGCTGGCCCAGCTGGCGCTACAGGATACGCTGACGCGCCTGCCCAATCGTATCCTGCTGGAAGATCGGCTCGATCAGGCCATCAACAAAGCAGATCGTGAAGGCACGCATTTCGCATTGATGTTTATGGATCTCGACGGCTTTAAAACCGTCAATGACGCCTACGGGCATGATGTCGGCGATAAACTGCTGGTTGCCGTTACGCAACGCCTGCTGCTCCCCCTGAAAGGCCAGTTCACCCTTGCACGTATTGGCGGTGATGAATTTGTTCTGCTGGCAGAAGTTGGGGGGCCGGACGATGCAGCCTCCCTTGCCAATGCCCTGGTGCGCACTATCGATAGTCCATTCAATGTGGATCCGTATGAACTGGTGGTGACCCTCAGTATTGGCATTGCGCTTTATCCTCACGATGGCAAAACCGATCGCGAGCTGATGTTTAACGCCGATGCGGCGATGTACCACACCAAGCATATGGGCCGTAACGGTTATCACTTTTTCCAGCCCTCCATGAACACGCTGGCGCAAACCCATTTGCAGCTGATGAACGATCTGTGGCTGGCCATCGATCGTAATGAGCTACAGCTGCATTATCAGCCCAAATTCCACGCGCCGGCAGGCCCCGTACTCGGGTTTGAGGCACTCCTGCGCTGGCAACACCCGAAGCTGGGATTGCTGACGCCAGACCTGTTCCTGCCGCTGGCGGAAAAAACGGGACAGATCATTCCCATTGGCAACTGGGTTATCAACGAAGCCTGCCGCCAGTTGCGGGAATGGCACCTTAAAGGGCATCAAAACTGGTCAATGGCGGTGAACCTGTCGACACTTCAGTTTGAACAACCTTCGCTGGTGAGTACGGTGCTTGATTGTCTGACACGTCACCAGGTGCCGCCGGAAATGCTGATCCTTGAAGTGACGGAAACCACTGCGATGAGTAACCCGGATGAGAGCGTGCGGGTGCTGACAGAGCTGACGAATGCGGGTGTGAAAGCCTCTATTGATGACTTTGGTACCTGCTACTCGAGCCTGCTGTATCTTAAACGCTTACCCGCCTGTGAATTGAAAATCGACAGGGCGTTTGTAAAAGAGCTCAGTGGAGAAAGCGAAGATGCGACCATTGTCTCCGCGATTGTCGCCCTGGCGAAAACGCTGAATCTGAAAGTAGTGGCTGAAGGGGTGGAAACCGAAGCACAGCAAGCCTTTTTGACGGAACTGGGCTGTAATACCCTTCAGGGCTATTTGTTAGGAAAGCCTGTCAGTGCGCAGACCATTGAAACGCTTTGCGAGCAGGGAGAGATCTTGCCCGACACCGAGTCGTAAGCTTCTTCACGTGGCGACACTCGCACCACCGGGAGTGTCGCCAGAATGTTATCGACCAGAGCAGGTGCCTGTTGATAGAGGTTGAAGCTGTCGTTATTCATTAACCAGTTTTTAATTATTCCGCTAAAAAATCCGTGGAACACTATCAGCGTTAAATCCACATTGACCTGCGAAGAAATGATGTTTCGTGAAATACAGCGCTCCAGTGTCGCACGTAGAAAATCATTGTTGAAACCAATACGTTTCCTGATTTCATACTCGGAAACCATATCACTGGTAAATTCACACTTATGATACAAAATCTGTAACAGCGCCCACTGGCGAGGCTCATGCGCAATATATTGCAACGCAGTGATAAATTGCTCACGAAGCATTAACAAGGGATCATCTTTTTCGGAAAGAGAAAGTCTGTCGCGAATGAGATCGCGAAGCGGCAATTGCTGTTCCCAGATAGCATTAAATATCTCTGTTTTACTGGTGAAATGCCAATAGACGGCCCCACGCGTCACCTTTGCCGCATCGGCGATATCCGTCAGCGTTGTGTTGGTTACGCCACGTGTCGCAAACTGCCCGATAGCCGCTTCAATCAGCTGTTGACGGGTTTGTTGAGCCTCTGCTTTCTTTTTACGCGCCATGGACGACTACTCGTTACTCACAAGAATTAAGCTGTTTAGTAGGGTTTTGTAATCGGAAGTATTCATGAAAGACAAGGTGAATTCTGCACAAAAAAAGTCAATTCGCTTTATTTATAACTGAGGTAAATACATACCAATAATTAAATTCACAAAACAGATGAATGCCCTCTATGAAACATCACTCTCCTGATTACTTTTGTTAAAGTATATTGCTGTAAACGCAAAGCCTTCTTCTGATTTTCTTTCCTGCCGCATTTATCCGCACTTATAAATTAAAAAACATTAAATACCCTCATTATTATACGCAGCTACATTTTTTGTTTTTGTCCCCTGCCCTGTCACCGATCCACGGAAATATCGGTTAATGGGTATTTAAAGGAACAGTAATGACGAATCATTTCAGACGCTTGCCCTTAACCGGTTTTATTGTCTGCGCCGCACTGCTTGCCGGATGCGATGGGCAGGAAAATCAGCAACATCAACCGCAGCCGCCTCAGGTGAGTGTACACATTGTCAAAAGTGCCCCCCTCACTGTGACAACAGAGCTGCCGGGCAGAACAGATGCGTTTCGCGTTGCGGAAGTGCGTCCTCAGGTTAGCGGCATTATCCTGCGTCGCAATTTCACCGAAGGCAGCGATGTCAAAGCTGGCCAGTCACTTTATCAGATCGATCCCGCCAGCTATCAGGCGGCGTATGACAGCGCAAAAGGAGAGCTGGCGAAAGCCCAGGCGGCAGCCAATATTGCGCACCTGACGGTGAAACGTTATCTCCCGCTGGTGGGCACACAGTATGTCAGTAAGCAGGAGTACGACCAGGCCGTTGCGACGGCTCAGCAGGCGGATGCCAGTGTCGTTGCTGCAAAAGCAGGAGTTGAAAGCGCACGCATCAACCTTGCCTATACCAAAGTCACCTCTCCCGTCGATGGTCGCATTGGTAAATCCAGCGTGACCGAGGGAGCTCTCGTCACCAACGGCCAGGCAAACGCCCTCGCAACGGTACAGCAACTGGATCCGATGTATGTCGATGTCACCCAGTCCAGCAATGATTTTATGCGTCTGAAGCAGACAAGCCTGCAAAAAGGGGAGACCACCAGCACCGTCGAGCTGTTGATGGAGAATGGTCAGCCCTATCCGCTAAAAGGCACGCTGCAGTTTTCTGATGTGACGGTTGATGAAAGCACTGGCTCCATCACTCTGCGGGCGATTTTCCCGAATCCGCAACACCTGCTGTTACCGGGAATGTTTGTACGCGCCCGCATTAATGAGGGTACGCAGCCGAATGCGATTCTGATCCCACAGCAAGGCGTCACCCGCACGCCGCGTGGGGATGCAACCGTCCTGATTGTTAACGACAAAAACCAGGTTGAGTCACGCACCGTCGTTGCCTCTCAGGCCATTGGCGATCGCTGGCTGGTCACAGAGGGGCTGAAAAACGGTGACCGCGTGATTGTCAGTGGGTTACAAAAAGCCAAACCTGGGGCTACCGTCGTCGCCACACCCGATACCTCTACGACTCCAGCCGGTTAAGGAACGACGTCATGGCTAATTTCTTTATCCAGAGGCCGGTTTTCGCCTGGGTACTCGCCATCATTTTGATGATTGCAGGTGGGCTGGCGATCCTCAAACTGCCCGTCGCGCAGTATCCGACTATCGCCCCACCCGCGGTTGCCATAACTGCAACCTACCCTGGCGCAGATGCGCAGACGGTGCAGGATACCGTGACGCAGGTTATCGAACAGAACATGAACGGCATCGATAACCTGATGTATATGTCATCCACCAGCGATTCTGCAGGTAATGTCACCATTACCCTGACCTTTGAGTCTGGTACAGACCCGGATATCGCCCAGGTTCAGGTTCAGAATAAACTTCAGCTCGCCATGCCGCTGCTGCCGCAGGAAGTGCAGCAACAAGGGATCGGCGTTGAGAAGTCCAGCAGCAGCTTCCTGCTGGTGGCTGGCTTTGTTTCAGACAATAAAAGCCTCTCGCAGGATGACATTTCCGACTACGTCGCCTCGAATGTGAAAGATGCCATTAGTCGAACCACAGGGGTGGGTGATGTTCAGCTGTTTGGTGCCCAGTATGCAATGCGCATCTGGCTCGACAGTAACGCGATGAATAAATACCAGCTGACGCCGCTGGACATTATTAATCAACTGAAAACCCAGAATGACCAGATAGCGGCAGGCCAGCTAGGCGGAACGCCGTCCGTGCCGGGCCAGCAATTGAACGCCTCGATCATTGCGCAAACCCGCCTGAAATCACCGGAAGAGTTTGGCCGCGTGACGCTGAAGGTGAACCAGGACGGCTCGATGGTGCACCTGAAGGATGTCGCACGCATTGAACTGGGCGGTGAAAACTACAATATGGTGACCAAAATCAACGGGCAGGCCGCAACCGGCCTGGGGATTAAGCTGGCGACCGGTGCAAATGCGCTGGATACGGCGGCGGCCATCAAGAGCAAGCTGGCGCAACTGCAGCAATTCTTCCCACAGGGTCTGAAGGTGGTTTATCCGTACGACACCACGCCGTTTGTGAAGATCTCTATTCACGAAGTGGTAAAAACCCTGTTTGAAGCGATCATTCTCGTCTTCCTGGTGATGTATCTGTTCCTGCAAAACCTGCGCGCGACGCTTATCCCCACTATCGCGGTGCCGGTTGTTTTGCTGGGTACCTTCGCGGTGCTGGCGGCGTTCGGATTCTCCATCAATACCCTGACGATGTTCGGGATGGTGCTGGCAATAGGCTTGCTGGTTGATGATGCCATCGTGGTCGTTGAGAACGTCGAACGCGTGATGGTAGAAGACAAACTGCCGCCGAAAGAGGCGACGCAGAAGTCGATGGAACAGATTCAGGGCGCACTGGTGGGTATAGCCATGGTGCTGTCGGCGGTCTTTATCCCGATGGCATTTTTCGGTGGCTCGACCGGGGCCATCTATCGCCAGTTTTCACTGACCATCGTTTCGGCAATGGCGCTCTCCGTGTTGGTCGCCCTGATCCTGACCCCCGCGTTGTGCGCAACCCTGCTTAAACCGGTATCCGGCGATCACCATGAAAAGAAAGGCGGTTTCTTTGGCTGGTTTAATGCGCTTTTTGACCGCAGCGTGGAGCACTACAGCAACAGCGTGAGCGGCATTTTACGCAAGACCGGACGCTACCTGGTGGTGTACATCATCATTGTGGGTGGTATGGCGGTGCTATTCCTGCGCTTGCCCACCTCCTTCCTGCCCGAAGAGGACCAGGGGGTATTTATGACGATGGTGCAACTTCCGGCCGGTGCGACCCAGACGCGTACACAGCAGGTCCTCGATCAGGTCCAGAACTATTATCTGAAAAACGAGAAGGCCAATGTTGAATCTGTCTTTACCGTTAATGGCTTTAGTTTTAGCGGCCAGGGCCAGAACGCCGGTATTGCCTTCATTAGCCTGAAGCCCTGGGAAGCACGACCGGGGGCGGAAAATAGCGTTGAGGCGATTGTTGGCCGCGCGACAAAAGCCTTCAGTCAGATAAAAGATGGGCTCGTATTTCCGTTTAACCTGCCTGCGATTATCGAACTGGGAACCGCAACGGGCTTCGACTTCGAACTGATTGATCAGGCAAACCTGGGGCATACCTCGCTGACGCAGGCGCGGAATGAGCTGCTCGGAATGGTGAAAGCGCACCCTGACATGCTGGTGCGCGTGCGGCCAAATGGTCTGGAAGATACCCCGCAGTTTAAACTGGATGTCGACCAGGAGAAGGCTCAGGCGCTGGGCATCAGTCTTTCTGATGTCAACCAGACCATCTCAACGGCCCTGGGTGGAACTTATGTAAATGACTTTATCGATCATGGACGCGTGAAAAAGGTCTATGTCCAGGCTGATGCGCACTTCCGTATGCTGCCTGGTGACATCAGCAACCTGTATGTACGCAGCGCAAATGGTGAGATGGTACCTTTCTCCGCCTTTAGCACCTCGCACTGGGTGTACGGTTCACCTCGCCTGGAGCGCTATAACGGGATGCCATCCATGGAGATCATCGGTGAGTCCGCCCCCGGTAAAAGTACCGGTGAGGCCATGGCGCTGATGGAAAGTCTTGCTGCAAAACTGCCTTCCGGCATCGGGTATGACTGGACAGGAATGTCTTATCAGGAGCGACTTTCCGGAAATCAGGCGCCTGCGTTGTACGCTATTTCACTGATTGTGGTGTTCCTGTGTCTGGCTGCTCTTTACGAAAGTTGGTCCATTCCCTTCTCAGTGATGCTGGTGGTTCCGCTGGGAGTCATAGGGGCGCTGGTTGCAGCAGCGTTACGTGGCTTGAACAATGACGTCTATTTCCAGGTGGGGTTGCTGACAACGATTGGTTTGTCGGCTAAAAACGCCATTCTGATCGTTGAGTTTGCCAAAGATCTGATGGAAAAAGAGGGTAAAGGCATCATTGAAGCCACGCTGGAAGCATCAAGAATGCGCCTTCGACCGATCCTGATGACCTCGCTCGCCTTTATTCTTGGCGTCATGCCGCTGGTGATCAGCCATGGCGCCGGGAGCGGTGCGCAAAACGCGGTCGGGACAGGGGTCATGGGGGGCATGCTTTCCGCAACGCTTCTGGCTATCTTCTTCGTGCCCGTTTTCTTTGTGGTCGTCCGGCGACGCTTTACGCGCCATAAAGAGTAATGAATACCTGAAAGGCACCTCTGGTGCCTTTTTTATTTTAAGATAAACAGTGTATTAAGATCGCAGTGTTAAAAAGAGTCAGTTTGCATTAAGTAAGAACGCCACGTTGTTACTCCATAATTTCTCCATTAATTCGTTCTGACGAAACACTTTTCTCCACGATGTTTACAAACAACATAATTTGAGATTATTCCTCGTGTAACGTGGGCTTATCCCGGTGGTAAAATAACCTCCAGTTCGTTAATAGCCCTCCTGGCTTTATAGCGGACGCGAAATAATACTGAGGTAACATCATGAAAAGATTCATTTCCGTTGCACTACTCGCTGCGCTGCTGGCTGGATGCGCGCACGACTCTCCATGTGTACCGGTATACGACGATCAGGGCCGACTGGTTCATACCAATACCTGTATGAAAGGTACCACTCAGGATAACTGGGAAACAGCAGGTGCTATCGCTGGTGGTGCTGCCGCGGTGGCGGGGTTGACGCTGGGTATTGTTGCCCTGACCCGATAACATCTGTTCAGAAAGCGCGGCTCTGGCCGCGCTTTTGCTTTGAATGAGTGCAGTAATATCAAATCAGTAAAAATCCCGTATTTATTCACGCCATTAATTTTAGCCAGAAGCCTGTCACCTCTTTTTCACTTCCCCTTTTAAATTTTGTATTCAGTTTTAATGATTTTCACCCATTCATATTATTGAATACCCGGCCAATATTCACTCTGGAAACTATCTCTTCTTTTTTTCTGACCCTCCTTAAAAGTTTTGCTCCGATTTGTGGCACAGGTTGTAATTTCGCACCGTTTAGGGGCGCTCCTTTTATTTAAGCCTGTCTACACTCAGCATTAAGCGTTCACTTATCGCTTATTTCATCGAGCGCGAAACCTGGCATTACGTTTGCTATATAAACGTCGGCCAACGCCACAGATGGGTAAAAGTGTTTAAAACACCTAAATAACGATAAATTTAGCCACACAGGATGCATTATGAAAAAGACGATGATAGCCAGCCTGGCCGCTGCGGGTATGTTGTTTGCTGTTGCGGGTCAGGCCCATGCGGGCACAACGCTGGATGCCGTGAAAAAGAAAGGTTTTGTTCAGTGCGGTATCAGCGACGGTTTGCCTGGCTTCTCTTATGCCGATGCTAACGGCAAATTTACCGGTATCGATGTTGACGTCTGCCGGGGCGTCGCCGCTGCCGTTTTCGGTGATGACAGCAAAGTAAAATATACCCCACTGACGGCCAAAGAACGTTTCACCGCGCTGCAGTCCGGCGAAGTGGACATGCTCTCCCGTAATACCACCTGGACCTCCTCCCGCGATGCAGGCATGGGGATGTCATTCACCGGTGTCACCTATTATGACGGCATCGGTTTCCTGACCCACAATAAAGCGGGTCTGAAAAGCGCCAAAGAGCTGGACGGTGCAACCGTATGTATTCAGGCCGGTACCGATACCGAGCTTAACGTCGCCGATTATTTCAAAGCGAATAATATGAAGTACACCCCGGTGACATTCGATCGCTCTGATGAATCAGCCAAAGCGCTGGAATCTGGCCGTTGCGATACGCTGGCGTCTGACCAGTCACAGCTCTACGCGCTGCGTATTAAGCTGAGTAACCCGGCAGAGTGGATCGTCCTGCCTGAAGTCATCTCTAAAGAGCCCCTTGGTCCCGTCGTTCGCCGTGGCGACGAAGACTGGTTCTCTATCGTTCGCTGGACCCTGTTCGCCATGTTAAATGCAGAAGAGATGGGTATCAGCTCGAAAAACGTCGATGAGAAAGCTGCCAAACCGTCTACCCCGGATATGGCACACCTGCTGGGCACAGAAGGCGATTTTGGCAAGGATCTGAAGCTGGATAACAAGTGGGCGTACCACATCATTAAACAGGTGGGCAACTACGCTGAGATCTTTGAGCGCAACGTGGGATCGGAAAGCCCGCTGAAGATCAAACGCGGCCAGAACAATCTCTGGAATAACGGCGGTATTCAGTACGCACCGCCAGTACGTTAAGTCTTTGCTGTAACGGGCACTGTGAACGCAGTGCCCACTCCAGAGTCATGGTTACCGAGGTTTCTTTATGTTCCATCGCCGCTCCCCCGTAAAAGGATCGTTATCCTTTTCTCATCCCGCGGTCCGCGCCTGGCTATTCCAGATTATTGCCATTCTTGCGGTTGTTCTTATCGCCATTTATTTAATTCATAACACGGTTACCAACCTGAATAATCGCGGTATTACCTCCGGCTTTGCTTTTCTGGATCGCAGTGCGGGTTTTGGCATTGTTCAGCATCTTATTGATTATCAGGAAGGCGATACCTACGGCCGCGTGTTCCTCGTCGGTTTACTCAATACACTGCTGGTCTCCGCGCTGTGTATTGTTTTCGCCTCCATACTGGGCTTTTTTATTGGCCTCGCTCGCCTGTCAGATAACTGGCTGCTGCGAAAGCTGTCCACCATTTACATTGAGACGTTCCGTAATATCCCGCCGCTGCTGCAGATTTTTTTCTGGTATTTCGCCGTACTGCGTAACCTTCCGGGCCCACGTCAGGCTGTCGATGCCTTCGATCTGTTTTTCCTGAGCAACCGTGGGCTCTATATTCCTTCTCCTGAACTCGCAGAAGGGATATATGCTTTTATCACCGCGATTATCATCGCGCTCGCCCTCTCTGCCGGGCTATTTCGCTATAACCGCAAACATCAGATAAAAACCGGGCAACTTCGCAAAACATGGCCAATTGCGGCGCTTTTGATTATCGGCCTGCCGCTCCTGACACACTGGCTTTTTGGTGCCGCGTTACACTGGGATGTCCCACATCTGCGGGGCTTTAACTTCCAGGGCGGGATGGTATTAATTCCTGAACTGGCGGCCCTGACCCTGGCCCTTTCCATTTATACGTCTGCGTTTATTGCCGAAATCATTCGGGCGGGGATCCAGGCAGTCCCGCATGGACAGCACGAGGCAGCACGCTCTCTGGGGTTACCTCATACGGTAACGCTTCGACAGGTCATTATTCCACAGGCGTTACGGGTCATCATTCCGCCCCTGACCAGCCAGTACCTCAATATTGTCAAAAACTCGTCGCTGGCAGCCGCTATTGGCTACCCGGATATGGTGTCACTGTTCGCCGGCACCGTGCTTAACCAGACAGGACAGGCCATTGAAACCATTGCCATCACTATGTCCGTCTATCTGATTATCAGCCTGGCGATCTCGTTGCTGATGAACCTGTATAACCGCCGTATCGCACTGGTCGAGCGCTAAGGAACTATGATGACAAAAGCGATACTGTCGCACTCTTCGCGTCCTGCCAACCCGACAGGTGGGCGTTTTATTCTCTGGGCGCGTAAGAATCTGTTCTCCAGTTGGGGTAACAGTCTGCTGACAATAATTTGTCTGTGGCTGATGTGGGAGTTGATCCCGCCACTCATTAACTGGGCTTTCTTGCAGGCTAACTGGGTCGGTTCAACCCGGGCAGATTGTACAAAAACTGGCGCTTGCTGGGTGTTTATCCACGAGCGTTTTGGTCAGTTCATGTATGGATTGTATCCGCACGAACAACGCTGGCGAATCAATCTGGCGCTGGTTATTGGGCTGCTCTCCATCGCCGTGATGTTCTGGAAAAGGCTGCCGCAACGCGGACGGTACATTGCCTGCTGGGCGGTGGTGTATCCGGTTATTGTGTGGGTGCTGTTGTACGGTGGTTTCCTGGGGCTGGAACGCGTGGAAACCCGACAGTGGGGCGGCTTAACGCTGACGCTGATTATTGCTTCTGTTGGGATCGCTGGCGCACTGCCGTGGGGCATTTTACTGGCGCTTGGCCGTCGCTCAAAAATGCCCGTTGTCCGTGTGCTCTCGGTTATTTTCATTGAGTTCTGGCGCGGTGTACCGCTTATTACCGTCCTTTTTATGTCTTCAGTCATGCTGCCATTGTTTATGGCAGAAGGCACGACGATAGACAAACTGATCCGTGCCCTGGTAGGAGTCATTCTGTTCCAGTCAGCCTACGTTGCGGAAGTGGTGCGTGGCGGTCTGCAGGCATTGCCTAAAGGGCAGTATGAGGCTGCGGAATCACTGGCGCTCGGTTACTGGAAAACACAGGGGCTGGTGATACTTCCGCAGGCACTCAAGCTGGTTATCCCCGGGCTGGTGAACACGATCATCGCCCTCTTCAAAGATACCAGCCTCGTGATCATTATCGGATTGTTCGATCTCTTTAGCAGCGTGCAACAGGCAACGGTTGACCCTGTCTGGCTTGGCATGTCCACCGAAGGATATGTCTTTGCTGCTCTGATCTACTGGATCTTTTGTTTTAGCATGTCGCGCTATAGCCAGCATCTGGAAAAGCGCTTTAACACCGGGCGTACACCGCACTGAGGAAATTATGAGCCAAATAACTATGACACCCGCCGACGCGATGATTACGCTTGAAAACGTAAATAAATGGTACGGGCAATTTCACGTCCTGAAAGATATCAATCTTAAGGTCAAGCAGGGCGAACGCATTGTCCTTTGCGGCCCTTCCGGGTCCGGGAAATCGACAACCATTCGCTGCATCAATCACCTTGAGGAGCATCAGCAGGGGCGTATTGTTGTTGATGGTATCGAACTGAATGAAGACATTCGCAACATCGAACGCGTGCGTCAGGAAGTCGGGATGGTGTTTCAGCACTTTAACCTGTTCCCCCATCTGACGGTGCTGCAGAACTGTACGCTTGCGCCGATTTGGGTGCGCAAAATGCCAAAAAAGGAAGCTGAAGCGTTAGCGATGCACTATCTGGAACGTGTACGTATTGCTGAGCACGCCAATAAATTTCCAGGCCAGATATCGGGTGGCCAGCAGCAGCGTGTGGCTATCGCCCGTTCACTGTGCATGAAGCCCAAAATTATGCTGTTTGATGAGCCAACTTCAGCGCTGGATCCTGAAATGGTGAAAGAAGTTCTGGATACCATGATTGGGCTGGCACAATCCGGAATGACTATGCTGTGCGTGACTCATGAAATGGGGTTCGCCAGGACCGTGGCTGACCGGGTGATCTTTATGGATCGCGGAGAGATTGTTGAACAGGCGCCACCGGATGAGTTCTTTGCGCATCCGAAGTCAGAACGCACGCAAGCATTCCTGTCACAGGTGATTCACTAGTCGTTTGTTATGCCGGGTGGCGGCTTCGCCGTACCCGGCCTACGCTGTGTAAATGCAAAAAGGCCATCCTTTCGGATGGCCTTTTCACTTGTTTGATGTCTGGCAGTTCCCTACTCTCACATGGGGAGACCCCACACTACCATCGGCGCTACGGCGTTTCACTTCTGAGTTCGGCATGGGGTCAGGTGGGACCACCGCGCTAAAGCCGCCAGACAAATTCTTTTACTTCTTGCCGAACTTTAACCTAAGTATAAAGTGGTGCTGATACCCAGAGTCGAACTGGGGACCTCACCCTTACCAAGGGTGCGCTCTACCAACTGAGCCATATCAGCACACTAAATTTGATGCCTGGCAGTTCCCTACTCTCACATGGGGAGACCCCACACTACCATCGGCGCTACGGCGTTTCACTTCTGAGTTCG
>NZ_LOMM01000075.1:0-1025 GCF_001605945.1 Enterobacter sp. SENG-6 | reverse complement strand
CACTATCGTTAACTGAATACATAGGTTAACGAGGCGAACCGGGGGAACTGAAACATCTAAGTACCCCGAGGAAAAGAAATCAACCGAGATTCCCCCAGTAGCGGCGAGCGAACGGGGAGCAGCCCAGAGTCTGAATCAGCTTGTGTGTTAGTGGAAGCGTCTGGAAAGTCGCACGGTACAGGGTGAAAGTCCCGTACACGAAAATGCACAGGCTGTGAACTCGAAGAGTAGGGCGGGACACGTGGTATCCTGTCTGAATATGGGGGGACCATCCTCCAAGGCTAAATACTCCTGACTGACCGATAGTGAACCAGTACCGTGAGGGAAAGGCGAAAAGAACCCCGGCGAGGGGAGTGAAAAAGAACCTGAAACCGTGTACGTACAAGCAGTGGGAGCACCTTCGTGGTGTGACTGCGTACCTTTTGTATAATGGGTCAGCGACTTATATTCTGTAGCAAGGTTAACCGTATAGGGGAGCCGAAGGGAAACCGAGTCTTAACTGGGCGTTAAGTTGCAGGGTATAGACCCGAAACCCGGTGATCTAGCCATGGGCAGGTTGAAGGTTGGGTAACACTAACTGGAGGACCGAACCGACTAATGTTGAAAAATTAGCGGATGACCTGTGGCTGGGGGTGAAAGGCCAATCAAACCGGGAGATAGCTGGTTCTCCCCGAAAGCTATTTAGGTAGCGCCTCGTGAACTCATCTTCGGGGGTAGAGCACTGTTTCGGCTAGGGGGCCATCCCGGCTTACCAACCCGATGCAAACTACGAATACCGAAGAATGTTATCACGGGAGACACACGGCGGGTGCTAACGTCCGTCGTGAAGAGGGAAACAACCCAGACCGCCAGCTAAGGTCCCAAAGTCATGGTTAAGTGGGAAACGATGTGGGAAGGCCCAGACAGCCAGGATGTTGGCTTAGAAGCAGCCATCATTTAAAGAAAGCGTAATAGCTCACTGGTCGAGTCGGCCTGCGCGGAAGATGTAACGGGGCTAAACCATGCACCGAAGCTGCGGCAGCGAC
>NZ_LOMM01000074.1:0-1143 GCF_001605945.1 Enterobacter sp. SENG-6 | reverse complement strand
TCTGATTTGTTAGCGCAACCAGTAGATCACACTTCATCGTGCTTTTCATTTTTCTGGGGAACCCTCAGCCCACAGGGAGAGGGAGAAAACCACCTCAACCCAGCAACGCGATTCCAGCCTCCGTCCCTGTAAGTGCTCAGGGATAGGCTCCAGCAGCATTGGGCGGAGCAGGGCAAAAGTCGAAGCAAGACGACCGCAGAGGGCTATTTTTCTCGCGGGATTGGTCTCTTCCACCAGCGCTTCGCAATAGCGTTGGCAATTGTCGGCAAGATCGATGAAGTCGGTGTTGCAGTCGAAAGGGGTCGTGAAAAGTGCGTTACTGGTGGTCATATGACAGTTTCCATTAAGTGATTAAGACACTGCCAGAGAAATGCCAATTTCCCGGGTGGCAGGACTGAACGGAGTTGGCATTACCGGCCTTAATGGACACCGGCGCGTCTTGCGACGCCCCCGCCCAGCCCACCATTGGAATGTAGCCAGACGCACGGCGCAACAAGAGCTTACGCCGCCATTAAGTTTAACCGGGATGCCAATCCCGACGCCAGATTTTGCTGGCGTGGGAGGAACATACGCCCGAAAAGCCGTTAGAAAAAGTGGGGATGAAGGGATAAGTTACATTCTGCGAGGCTGCTTCAGAAAAAATGGAAAATGAGGAATGCGTTCAAGCCAAAAATGTTTCACCTGATGAGCAAATATTTTCCGCCGCACATAAATCTGCCGGTTTATAAAATTAGGAATTTATAAAGGTCTATTTTATCAACATTGCGGTCAAAGTGGCGTATGGTATTTATTCTTAAT
Source organism: Enterobacter sp. SENG-6 (assembly GCF_001605945.1). Lineage (NCBI taxonomy): Bacteria > Pseudomonadati > Pseudomonadota > Gammaproteobacteria > Enterobacterales > Enterobacteriaceae > Enterobacter > Enterobacter sp. SENG-6. Next base: position 345 of record NZ_LOMM01000074.1, on the reverse strand, counting down.
AAGAATGGCTATGAAGGTGTGTATGGATACCGTCGAGGCGCTTAATGGAACCTACTTCTATAAAGGAATTTGCAACATATCGGCTGGTGAACTGTTTTTCTGGATTTTGTTAGATAAAATTGAAGAGCAGTTTGGCGGCATAGAGGATGCACTAACAATGAGTTGTATCATTTTAGGATTGCCGATACTAAAGACCAGAAATAAGCCCTACGGAACAACAGCAGGAACATCTATAGCATCAAAATATTTACGTCAATATCTCGGTAATGACTCCAACTTACTGATAGTGTTTTATGTTCAGATAATGCCCGATGACTTTGTCATGCAGCTCCACCGATTTTGAGA
>NZ_LOMM01000072.1:0-1221 GCF_001605945.1 Enterobacter sp. SENG-6 | reverse complement strand
TGACCTGCTCCCCGTTGATTAGTACACCCCGATGTTAGTAATGTCTTCATAAGCCACATGAGGACATCCCCATGAAGAAGCGTTTTTCCGACGAACAGATCATCAGTATTCTCCGCGAAGCCGAAGCTGGGGTACCCGCCCGTGAACTCTGCCGCAAGCATGCCATTTCCGATGCCACGTTTTACACCTGGCGTAAGAAGTATGGCGGTATGGAGGTGCCTGAAGTTAAGCGCCTGAAGTCGCTTGAGGAAGAGAACGCCAGACTCAAGAAGCTGCTTGCCGAAGCCATGCTGGATAAAGAGGCGCTTCAGGTGGCTCTTGGGCGAAAGTACTGACGACAGACCAGAAGCGGGAAGCCGTGATGTTGATGTGTGATGCGACCGGTCTGTCGCAACGTCGTGCCTGCAGGCTTACAGGTTTATCCCTGTCGACCTGCCGCTATGAGGCTCACCGTCCGGCTGCTGATGCGCATTTATCAGGGCGCATCACTGAGCTGGCACTGGAGCGCAGGCGTTTTGGCTACCGTCGTATTTGGCAGTTGCTGCGCCGTGAAGGGCTTCATGTTAATCATAAGCGCGTGTACCGGCTTTATCACCTCAGTGGCCTGGGCGTAAAACGCAGAAGACGTCGTAAAGGGCTGGCAACAGAACGTCTGCCGCTGCTCCGTCCGGCGGCGCCCAATCTGACCTGGTCGATGGATTTCGTCATGGACGCACTTTCCACCGGTCGCAGGATCAAGTGTCTTACCTGCGTCGATGATTTCACAAAGGAATGCCTGACGGTCACTGTTGCCTTTGGGATTTCAGGCGTTCAGGTCACGCGTATTCTGGACAGCATTGCACTGTTTCGAGGCTATCCGGCGACGATAAGAACTGACCAGGGGCCGGAGTTCACTTGCCGTGCACTGGATCAATGGGCCTTTGAGCATGGTGTTGAGTTGCGCTTAATCCAGCCGGGCAAGCCAACGCAGAACGGATTTATTGAGAGCTTTAACGGACGATTTCGCGATGAATGTTTGAATGAGCACTGGTTCAGCGATATCGTTCATGCCAGGAAAATTATTAATGACTGGCGGCAGGATTATAACGAATGCCGCCCGCACTCCACGCTGAATTATCAGACACCGTCTGAATTTGCAGCGGGCTGGAGAAAGGGTCATTCTGAGAATGAAGATTCCGACGTTACTAACTGAGTGTTGTATCTAATCGTGGGGGCAGGTCA
>NZ_LOMM01000071.1:0-1249 GCF_001605945.1 Enterobacter sp. SENG-6 | reverse complement strand
TGAAGTGGTTTACTGAATTTGGCCACCTGAACAGAGGTGATATGCTCACCTCAGAACAACACAGGTGCCATAATGAAAAAAAGAAATTTCAGCGCAGAGTTTAAACGCGAATCCGCTCAACTGGTCGTTGACCAGAATTACACCGTGGCAGATGCAGCCAGCGCTATGGATGTCGGCCTTTCCACAATGACGCGATGGGTGAAACAATTACGTGATGAGCGGCAGGGAAAAACACCAAAAGCCTCCCCCATTACCCCGGAACAAATTGAAATCCGTGAGCTCAGGAAAAAGCTACAACGTATTGAAATGGAAAATGAAATATTAAAAAAGGCTACCGCGCTCTTGATGTCAGACTCCCTGAACAGTTCTCGATAATCGGGAAACTCAGGGCGCGTTATCCTGTGGCCACTCTCTGCCATGTGTTCGGGGTCCATCGCAGCAGCTACAAATACTGGAAAAACCGTCCTGAAAAGCCAGACGGCAGACGGGCTGTATTACGCAGCCAGGTACTTGAACTGCATGGCATCAGCCACGGCTCTGCCGGAGCAAGAAGCATCGCCACAATGGCAACCCAGAGAGGCTACCAGATGGGGCGCTGGCTTGCTGGCAGACTCATGAAAGAGCTGGGGCTGGTCAGTTGCCAGCAGCCGACTCACCGGTATAAGCGTGGCGGTCATGAGCACGTTGCTATCCCGAATCATCTTGAGCGACAGTTCGCCGTAACGGAACCAAATCAGGTTTGGTGCGGTGATGTGACCTATATCTGGACGGGTAAGCGCTGGGCGTACCTCGCCGTTGTTCTCGACCTGTTCGCAAGAAAACCAGTGGGCTGGGCCATGTCGTTCTCGCCGGACAGCAGGCTTACCATGAAAGCACTGGAAATGGCATGGGAAACCCGTGGTAAGCCCGTCGGGGTGATGTTCCACAGCGATCAAGGCAGTCATTATACGAGCAGGCAGTTCCGGCAGTTACTGTGGCGATACCGGATCAGGCAGAGTATGAGTCGGCGTGGAAACTGCTGGGATAACAGCCCAATGGAGCGCTTCTTCAGGAGTCTGAAGAACGAATGGGTGCCAGCGACGGGCTATGTAAGCTTCAGCGATGCAGCTCACGCAATAACGGACTATATCGTTGGATATTACAGCGCACTAAGACCGCACGAATATAATGGTGGGTTACCACCAAACGAATCAGAAAACCGATACTGGAAAAACTCTAACGCGGTGGCCAGTTTTAGTTGACCACAACA
>NZ_LOMM01000070.1:0-1283 GCF_001605945.1 Enterobacter sp. SENG-6 | reverse complement strand
CTGAGCACCGGAAGCTTCGGTGTTCGCCAGGTAGCCCTGTTGTTTGCTGGTTGCGCCAGCCAGCAGGTTACCGCCGGTCCAGTTCACGCCCAGTTTGCTTACGTTATCCTGTTTAGTGCCATCAGCAGCCTGGCAGTTAGAGACGTCAATGGTGAAAGATTTCGGTTTCAGGTAAGTATCCGCTGCTGCCGCTTTAACTTCAGTCAGGGTTACCGGAGACAGGTAAACGTTCGCATTGCTGCCCTGGCCGTTAACGGAAACAGTACAGGATACATCGGTAACTTTACCGAAGAAATTAACCTGGCCGCCGCCAACAGTGGTATCAGCTGCATGGGCAGCAGTCATGCCAAAAAACGCGGTTGCCATTGCTGCAGAGAGAAGAACCTTTTTCATAGCCATTTCCTTGTCAGAGTGAATTACGAATCAATGAGCACACTGTGAATTCGCATAGAACCAGAAACATCAGGCGATGCTGATTTATGCCACTGCTATACCGAATCAACTTGAAGATGCAGGCTTGAGAACCTGAAAATTATCATTAATTCGAGATGCCAAAGAGCCTGCGATCTCTGGAAGAGTCACAGTAAAAAATTGGTCTATTGCCGCCTTGAAGTCCCGTTTACTTTTGAAGTAAACGTTGTTCCTCGACTTCTCATTCATTACTTTCCAAAGCCGCTCTATTGGATTGAGGTTTGGGCTGTAAGGTGGAAGATAATGCAGCTCGATATTAAGGACAAATGCCGCATCTCTGACCAAGTCACTACGGTGATATCCCGCACCATCTAAAATGATATGAAGCTTATGAGCTAACGGATAACTCTCTCTTAACTTACAGAAAAAGCGAACTATCGTTTCACTGTTAATGCTCTCATAATCATCAATAGAAATCATGGTCTGACTCCAGCCTTCAGAAGCCAGCAAAACAGCCTTAATACGGTCGCAAACTCGACTATCACGTTCAATATCGTGCATTTGTTCGAGTTGCAGTTTCTGTTGAGGAGTCAGTGTAATTTTCATGGTTTCTAGCGTGAACCTGATTCTAAAAAAAATCAAGCATCTGAATCGCCACGGGTGAAGTGGTCAACAAAAACTGGCCACCGCGTTAGAGTTTTTCCAGTATCGGTTTTCTGATTCGTTTGGCGGTAACCCACCATTATATTCGTGCGGTCTTAGTGCGCTGTAATATCCAACGATATAGTCCTGACCTGCCCCCACGATTAGATACAACACTCAGTTAGTAACGTCGGAATCTTCATTCTCAGAATGACCCTTTCTCCAGCCCG
>NZ_LOMM01000069.1:0-1293 GCF_001605945.1 Enterobacter sp. SENG-6 | reverse complement strand
TGTATGACCGGATACATAGGTGACAGATCAGACCGGGAACATAGGTAACACTTTTAGTCTATCCGGAGCACACTCTCGGTTTTCCGGTCGTAGTACGCAAGCGTTATTCCGTTAAAGATGATGGCCTCCAGGCCATCATCTTGTTCTTCGAGCATAATGTACTCGCCAGTCAGGGCTTCACTCAGGAACACTGTCCCTTTTTTACCCATATAGAGTGTTCCCCTCGATTTTACTCTGTAGACCATACCCCCTGCCGGATAAGTGTATTCAGGAACCCTGCCATCCCATTGTCGGCTTGAGGGTTGCCACACCGTTCCGGGCGTTGCTCCCGACAGGGCTTCATGTGGCCTTTCGTGGTTAAATTCTTCCCGGTAGTCACTGAACCACCGCTGTTGTTCTTCCATCGTCATGAAGGTGTTGCCCTGTTTCACTGCGCTTTTCAGCGAACGGTGCATTCGCTCATGGCGGCCGTTTTCTTCCGGATGCCCCTTTCTGATACGTTCCGGTCTGATGCCCAGCTTGATTAGCCAGACCGCAAGGCGGCTTAATCCGGCTATACCTGTTCCTGCGAAGGGCTGACCGTTGTCCGTCCGGAGTACTTCCGGCAGACCGTATTCCAGGAACGCATCCGTCAGACACTTTCTGACGAAGGGCTCGCTTTCCCGGTCCGTTCCCTGACAGCTCAGAAGATACCGGCTGTGATTGTCGGTCAGGGTGAAGGGATGACAGTATTGCCGGCTCAGCAGCCTGAATTTACCTTTAAAATCAGCGCTCCAGACCTGATTGTTCTCACTGATGGTCGTCAGGGGCTGACGGTTTCCCGGCGTTCTGCGTTTTCTTTTTTTATCCGGGACCAGGCCTTCACGCTTGAGGATATCACCTATGGTGCTGGCAGCCGGTACGGTAAAATCGACATGATGGTTGAGGAGCCACATCCTCAGTTTTTTGGGACCCCAGTCAGGATGTTTTTGCCTCAGAGCCGTAAGCTGTCCGGCGACAGCATCAGGAACCGTCCGGGAGTGGGAGTGCGGAGCACGCGAGCGGTCAGAGAGAGATGACAGGTCAGAAGGGTCAAAACGTTCAAGCCATTTGTAACCGGTTTTTCGGCTGATGCCGAAGAGACGGCAGAGGGCTGAAAAAGACTCCGTACCTGCATGGCAGGCACGGATAAAATCAAGGCGTTGCATAGGTCGGGTCTCAGTCCAGGGCATAGCGAGTCTCCTCTTCTATGCCAGTTATAACTGTTACCCATGTATCCGGTCTAAAGTGTCACCCATGTTTCCGGTTCATACC
>NZ_LOMM01000068.1:0-1332 GCF_001605945.1 Enterobacter sp. SENG-6 | reverse complement strand
AGTCCAGGGTCAGGACGAAGTCGTCCGATGCCACACTGGTGTTACCCGCCTTGTCGGTGGCCGTCACGTGGAAGCGGTGCTCGCCTTCCGGCAGTTTCGCCACCGGCGAGAAGCTCCAGGTGCCGTCGGCTTTCGCCGTCACTTCGCCCAGCAGGCCGTTCTGATCGTAGATCTTCACGGTGCTGCCCGCTTCCGCCTTGCCGCTCAGGGTCGGGGTCGGATCGTCGGTGGTGCCGCCGTTTGCCAGGTTACCCTGCACGCTGCCCACGTCGTCCAGCGCCGCGTCGATGGTCGGTTTCACCGGTGCATCGGTGTCGATGGTCACGGTCCAGCTGCTGCTGCTCGACTCATTGCCCATCGGGTCCTTCGCCGTGGCGGTGAAGGTGTGGTCGCCGCGGCCCAGGTCCACGCTCGGCGTGAAGCTCCAGGTGCCGTCCGCGCCCGCGGTGGTGGTGCCCAGCACGTTGCTGCCGTCCATGATGGTCACGGTGCTGCCCGCCTTCGCCGTGCCGCTGATTTGCGGACGGGTGTCGTCGGTGAGCGCGCCCTGCGACAGGCTGCCGGTCACGCTGCCGGTGTCGTCGGTCACGGCGGTGATTTCCACCTTGCCCGGGACCACGTCAACGGTGATGACCACGTGCGAGCCTTCCGGCCCGGTGTTGCCCGACGGATCGGTGACGGTGGTGGTCAGGTCGTGTGCGCCGTTCGCCAGCGGCTGGTCCGGGGTGTAGCTCCAGGTGCCGTCCGGGTTCACCTTCGCGGTGCCGATGACCTGGCCGTTGTCGATGATGTTCACCGTGCTGCCCGGCTCGGCCTTACCGCTCAGGGTCGGGGTGGTGTCGTTGGTGACATCGCCCTTCTGCAGGTAGTCCGCATGCGGGGCCACGTCGTCATAGACGGTATCCAGCGTCGGTGCCTGCGGCGGTACGGTAGCCACGTTGATGATGTACTCACCGGACGGACCGGAGACGTTGCCCACGCCGTCGGTCTCTTTCGCCGTCAGGGTGTACTTCCCGTCCGGCAGCGGCGTGGTCGGTTCGAGGGACCAGGTGCCGTCGGCCTGCACTTTCGCGGTGCCAATGACCTTGTCGCCGTTGTACACGGTGATGGTGTTGCCCGGCTCTGCGCCCGTCCCCTTGATCAGCGGACGGTTGTCGTCGGTTTCCCCGCCGGAGGCAATCACGCCTGCGGTGTTCACGTCGTCATAGACTTCGGTGATCGCCAGCTTGCTCGCATCCGGCGCGGTGTAGTCCAGGGTCAGGACGAAGTCGTCCGATGCCACACTGGTGTTACCCGCCTTGTCGGTGGCCGTCACGTGGAAGCGGTGCTCGC
>NZ_LOMM01000067.1:0-1346 GCF_001605945.1 Enterobacter sp. SENG-6 | reverse complement strand
CTTACTGATTTAGTGTATGATGGTGTTTTTGAGGTGCTCCAGTGGCTTCTGTTTCTATCAGCTGTCCCTCCTGTTCAGCTACTGGCGGGGTGGTGCGTAACGGCAAAAGCACTGCCGGACATCAGCGCTATCTCTGCTCTCACTGCCGTAAAACATGGCAACTGCAGTTCACTTAGGGGTCCGCTTGGAAAAAGGAAATTATCCTACGCTAAGCGCATTTTTTGCACAGATGGCTACCGACTGAACGTAACGTGTGAGTCATGATCAGAAATGTGTTAACTCTAGGAATTGACACGACTTACTGTTTGATGGGGAAATCATGTTTAGCTATCTCAAGGCTATGTATCATCAATCAAAAATTCAGGCTGAACTCAAGGTACAGATACATGAACAAACTACGGTTAATGCTATCTGTCATCACCCTGAATCAATCGAGATCATTGCGGTTTGTTCGACTGATGCGTATTACCGAAAACGTAAGGACGCTGCTTTTCTGACAACCTGTTCTGTGCTCATGCGTACTTTAAAAGATGAATCCGTACCGATGGTACTACGGAAAACAGCATGGCGATTATTGAACGAAAGATACCAACGAATTAAGTTAAATCAGGCTTATAGGATAGAAAATTTCTTGCTTGTTGCCGATTTTGAATATGCTCTCGAAGAACATGATGAACTAGCAGAGTAGTACTAGTGAGGCGATGAATACCGACAGTTAACGTGCATGTGACTTAAACGTCCGAAACCGAACGATTACGTACACCATGCCGTTGATCTGTCCGAAAGTAGGCAAAACCAGAAACGGACAGCCTGACAGTTCCGTACATCCCTTGCGGTCAGGGGTTTCCGATCAATGGAACGAAATCACCCGTTAAGCTTGAAAATCTTAACGTAGGATAATTTCCGAATTCCAAGCGGACCCCCAGAAGGATATAAAAGCCAAAATCGCCGCCCTGACCTGCGTCCATTTCGAGGTAACCGAAAACGCCGAGAATCTGCTGCATAATTCTCTTGCCGCCTGGCAGAGCCCACAGGATACCTCACTGTGGCTCGACGACTTCGGCTCCGGCTACGCGGGAATTAACGCTATTCGCGGTTATCACTTTGACTATGTGAAAATTGATAAGGATTTTTTCTGGCACCTGATGCGCAAAGAGTCCGGCCGCCAGCTGATGGATGCGCTGGTGACCTTTTTATCGCGCAACCATCATAATGTGATTATTGAAGGTGTCGAAAGCGAAGCCCATAAAGAATGGCTGCAGGGAATGGAGTGGTTTGCTATCCAGGGACATTACTGGCGGGAAGTCAGTATTGAACAACTGGTCGCCGATGATATTGCCATGTAA
>NZ_LOMM01000066.1:143659-203314 GCF_001605945.1 Enterobacter sp. SENG-6 | reverse complement strand
GCGGGCTGGAGAAAGGGTCATTCTGAGAATGAAGATTCCGACGTTACTAACTGAGTGTTGTATCTAATCGTGGGGGCAGGTCACGATCTGTGCCAGCGCGTTTATCCAACTCCATGTCGCTTTATTCTGCTTTACGTCGATCAGGTAGCGAACTAAACCGCCCCAGCATGCAATGCCGAGCAGGACTAACCAGGACAGGCCTACAATTTTGTGGTCGTCATTCATACGCTTTGCCATATCACCTCCGAAGGAACGGGGTGCTGTTTGTGTAGAGTGGAAGGATGCACGGAAACAATGACCGGGCACCGCTAATAAAAAAGCCAGCGACAGGCTGGCAATGTGAGGGTAAGGTAATGTCGGTTTTATTCTCGTCGTAACTGACTTAGCACAAATTCTACTGCGCGGAAAAAGCAAAAACCTTATATTGTCTGTTTGTTTATAGTTGAGCGCATAAGGAGAGCATGATGCGAGCCGTTAAAATTAAAATTGATGACCAGTTTTTTTTACTTCCAGATGGATTTGATTACGTTTTCCCCGATTATATCAATGAGCATAAACCCACGATTGAGCAGTACATCGCAGCAGGGAAAGAAACCATAGATGCCATGAAGAATTACGGGAAAACTGATACAACAGAACTTCAGAAACGTACGCGCCTACTGAAAAACGAACTGGCAGAATTCAAGGCACGAACCGGCATCATTGGCTTTCCGTTCGATTCAAGAGACGTAGATCTTTACGCAGCATCAAACGCGATTGATATTGTTGCATTGTTCGATTTGAGTTAATCCACTGTTCTGGAAGCGCCCATTAGGTTAACTACTGAACGCACAACCACTGTGCTTCTGACCATGAAACGAAAAAGCCCCGCACGATGGCGAGGCTTGTAATTTTCTGTCGACCTACGAAGCTATGGCGACGATATCAGATTTACATGAAATGTATGCTATTTAATTGATTTTTGCAATACCCTGCTGCGAAAAAGTCGACTTTTGTTGTGATCGCGTTCTCACAGTGCAGAGAAGAGAATCGCCATCAAGCCGCTTAAAGATGGTACACATGGCCCGCCAGTAGTCGGCGTAGTTATGGCACCAGTTATCAGGCTTAACGCCGCACAGAGCCGCCAGGTCCTGATGCTGATACACATCCTTGCCCGCCAGTTCTGCTTTGACGTCCTGCGCCGCCAGCCAGATAAGTTTCTTCAGCCGCTCCATCGTCTTGCCGGCCACCTTCTTCGCGCCGAGCTGCTCCCGGAACTCTGCCCACGCCCACTGGGTGATCGCTACCTGGTACTCGAAGCGGATATTCTCGCTGTAGTTCCACAGCAGCCAAGCTTTTTGATGCTCTTCCAGCGATAGCACGGCGCGGCGCCAGGATGCGGTCACGAACTCAACCGGGCCCACCAGCGCGATTGATGATCCCTTGGCGCGGGACTGGCTGCCGCTCATCGGCGGACCATCCGGGTTGACCATGCGCTGCTTATCCTTGTCGAATACCTTTTTCCGGCCCCGGCTGCGCGCCGTCGCGGTGAATTGCGCGTTCTCGGCGAAAGCTACCAGTTGCCCTTTCGTCGACCCGCTCAGATCTGCGGTCGCCACAATGAGCTGCTGACGTACGTACTCGAGGTGTTGATTGTTCATTGTGCGGCTCCTGCAGGGTGATAGATGCGAACGAAGTTACGGAGAATGCGGTAATCCACCAGCACGGAGCCCGGGCGGCGGTAAATCCGGAGCCGCTGCCAGCGCGCTCGGAGTATCTCGATCGTTTCTGGCTTCATGCTGCCTCCTGCTGTTTCAGTGCGCGAAGGTCAGCCCGGGCCTTGGCGCGGATTCCGTCCAGTTCTTCACGGGTGTATCGGTGGGTTTCGTTGTTGGATTCCAGCGCCAGCACGCGCTCTTCGCCGATCAGCTCGACCAGCGCGGAGCGGTACGCCTCAATGTTCCCGGATTTGTGAACGTTGCAGGCGGAGCACTGGAGCCAGATATTGTCCGGGTTAAAGCGAAGCTGTGGCGCGGCGGCCGTGGTACGGTAATGACCGGCATGCCAGGCGAAAGCTGCCTTGGTTCCGCAGGAGATGCAGCCGTGCCCGGCAGCCAGCAGCATTTCGCGCCGCCAGTCGTTGAAGGCGCGCTGAGTCATCTGCACCCAGTGACGGATCGGCTTAAGCTCGTTACGACGCGCAGCGCGCTGTTGGCGACCTGCTTTCTCGGCTTCTTTCTGCTCCTTGATGCGCTTAGCAGCGGCTTTCACCTTCTCCTTCTCGCGTTCTTCCATCGCGAGGATTGCGCCGTGCTCCGGGCAGCACCAGCGGATCCGAATGTCATGGAATTTCGGCACGAAGTATTCACCGCATACTTTGCACTTACGGCGGGATGGTTTACGCATGCTTCCTCCGTGCCGCGAGACGCAGCCATTTCTGATCCACCAGGCGGGCGGTGTAGCCTTTCATAGTCGGGATGTCGGACGGCTTAACCGCGGGCTTGTGCTGGCGGCGCGCCGGGACTCGGAAGATTTCGTTTGTGATGACGCGGGAAAGTGGAGTAGACATCACGCCTCCTGCTTATCGCGCAGCTGCTGGTACTCGCAGTTGGATGTGGCAGAGCAATAACTCCACTGCATCCCCCTGTGCTCACCCTGCTTTCCGTTGATCGACGCGTGGACTAACGCCGGGTTGCATCCGTACTTCTTGGTCGATTGCATTGATGGAAACCAGTATCCGAACCCATCTCTCTCTGCAATTACAGGCATTTTATTCTTGTTGGATAGCCCGGTTTTATTGGCGTGCTTCATGTTCATGGCATGCGTGCACCACTCAAGATTCTCTGGCAGATTGTTGTGCTTATTTCCATCGATGTGGTTAACGTGCGGGTAGTTATTAGGATTTGGCACAAACGCGAGCGCCACGAACCGATGTAGCATTTCGTGTTTGTTAGAAAGCGATACCCTGATGTATTGGGATGATGTGCATCCCTTAAGAATCCGCCCAGCGATGGTCCTAGTGGTCCACGTCTTCTTATCGCGCCCGCACGTAGTAACTTTGCGAGACAAGCTACGGACGCGAGCAAGAGAGCTAACCTCAAACCGGCCTTCATACCCCGGCACCGGCTTCCAAATTTCATTCTCAAACATGATCGTGTCCTTTTTCGTGATATTCGGAGTTGGCGGGTATCCGCAATTTGATACCGCGTTCAGCACACCAGACTTCAATGCGGCGCAAGTAGAAGTTCATCTCTTCGGTGTCGAGTAGCTTGGTGGACTTCACCATCTTGGTTTCACCAAGAACGGTTACAGGCTTGGCGGGACAGAACATATCCTTCATAAATTCATGAAGGTCTTCCTCTGTTAGCTTGCTTTCAGCGTGCCGGTTGACGGCAGATGCAACGTCACCATTCCACATCCAGAGAAGGGCATTTTGGGAGAGGCTGCGCTTGTCCTTCCAGGGCTTGATGATGAGGCGATAGCAGTCGCCAGATTCCAGCATTGGCTGTATCTGCTGCCCGATGGCGGAAAAATTGGATTTGTGCAGACGGATGCCGTCTTTGTTCATGCTCATACGGCCTCCTTAACGGAAACCGCAGAGCGCAGAAAATCGCAGGTGCATTTCTGCATCTGTGACAAGGTGAGGAGTTCAGATTGTGGTCGCATTTAAGTCCCCTTAAATGCGCAGAAGTCACCGGAGTTGTTCAGGCTCCGATGACATGATTATAACATCACTTTTGAAAAATGATTATCAAGAATCACTGCTTATGCTGCCAACTGCTCCCGGTGGATAAACAGCAACTTTCTCTGAACGCCTCGGTAAAGATCGGGGTGTATGCTGTCGCATAGCCCTTTGTATTCCAGAGCTATCTCAAGCTTTTTAAAGAACCATGCTTCATGCGCTTCCATCGGATCATCGTAAAGACCGAGGAATAAATATTTCCCTTTGCTGTCATTGGCCCTGGACATGTATTTACCATGCTGCTTATCCCAGCTTACCCCTATTGGCAAATCCCCTCGTTTACAGTCTCGCCCAACGGTGAAGTTATTCAACTCTTTAGGAATGTAGACGCATGTTGATGGCCCATAAACCTGATTTCCTGGGATAAGAAGGTCCTTATCGAGATGCCATCCGGTCCTATATCGTGGCTTCCACCAGGCGTAGAAAGCAGAAAACTTATGCCAAGCAGGGTCGAGTGATACCTGAAGATATTGCTTACGTGCGCTACGATATGATTCGCCATAACAGCGCTGAAGCATGTTAATCCATGCTGCGTAAGCTCCATGACGAATGATTTTCCCGTCCATAATGCAACCGATACAGAACTCTGCATCGTTTTCGGCTACGTTGTAGATCAACTTCTGCCGCTTCTGTTTTCTCGGCATGGATTCGAGAATGGCGTCAGTTTCAGGTGAGTGCCAAGGCATCACTTCACCTCCTGCTGCGGTGCTGCCGCTATCATCGCTGCCCAGCACAGTTTTGCCCGGTGTGCTGCCTGCTGGCATCCACTCATAGCATCGTATGCTTCCCATTCCTTCTCATCGCTAAAGCTCTCATCTGGCTCAGACTCGAAACCATTGACGATCATGTCTTCTGTAGGCTCGACCGGCACCATCACCCAACCATCCGGAATCACCGGAGAGTTGCCGCTCACAGCCTCCTGAAAACGTTCAAGCTCCACGTACTCCTGACATGACCAACCGCCATCAATGAAATCGCGAGCTTCAACAGCGTCGAAAGTGAATGATGTTTCGCAGCCAGTTGGTGAGGTTAAGCCGTACAGGTCTGCTACCGGCTTAAATTGCGTGACTGGTATGGTACCTTCATTGGTGAGGGTACCATCTGCACCCTGAAGCATGGCGGCGCGGCAGGCGTTCCAGCCGACAGCTTTTCCGTGTTCAAACGCGCTGTCAAAGTCATCATCCATTTCCATCGCAGCGGGCACAGATACCGGCGCTGGCGGGGCGATGTATAGCGGTGTCACTTCGCGCAGCGGGTCGACGTAAGCATTGCCACTATCGAAGCTGACGTTGTTTTTTGCGCCGCCGCCTGACAGTAGCCACGCCACAGGCTCCGCTTCGAGCGATGCCAGCGCGATACGCGCCAGCTCATTAAGGATTGCCACATCAGCGTGACCAAGGGTGTAGCCAGCTTTCAAATCTGAAACAGACTGTGCCTGTTCTTTGGTAATAGTGCTCATGGGTTTTCCCTCAGCCATCTCTTCATCGGTTTCCCATAAAACGCGCGCCTGTCCCTCACAGACCTGAATGACACCGCCACGACCGCAAGAATTGCATTTAACGGCATCGTCATCCCACAAGGCACTTTCGTTTCCGCGAGCGGTCTTTACTGAGTGTGATTTGTTGCCACAACGGCATTTGTTGAGCCAGCCAATGGTGAAAGTTTTCATGATGCCTCTCCTTTACCGGCTGCGGCGACCGGCATATCGCACATGTTTGTCGGATGCGGGTTTTCGCGAATAATTCGAGCCATTCGTGCCGCCGGGGTTTCTGTTTCTTCGTTGAATTCACGAATTACAGCCGCCAGCTTTTCGGCGTCAACAGGTGAAATATCACCATCGATAAACATAACTGGCTTACCCTGCGTCGCCTCCAGCTCAGCAATCCGTTTGCGTGCCGCTGTGAGTTCTGCCATGTGCTCGCGGAGGCTGTCAGTTGCTGCTTCCAGCTTGTCCCAATCAGGATTGAAGTTTGCCAGCTGCGCTAGCTGGTCTTTCAAAAAGCTGATGCTCTTGTCTTTGGCCTCCAACTCATCTAGCAGTGCCAGCACGGTGACGGGGTCACATAGCCTGAAGAACAGCTCATCCTCCAGGCTGTTATCACCAACAAACCCATAATCATCATGGTTGTCGGTTGAAAGAACCAAGGTTCCATCAGTACCTCTACAGGTGTATTTGATGCTTCCGTCTACGCGATCGCCAATACGACCCGGAGTAGCCTTCTCCGCTGCTTCCCGTAATGCGCGTTTGTCGATGTTGCTCATTGGGCGCCCCTTGTTGCTTTCTTCTCGTCAACGCTCCAGGCTGTAGCCAGTGCTCCAGTCACCTGCATAAACGAGTGCTTTACTTTCACCGAGAAAGTTTCTCCTGTGGCCGATACCGTTTCGATGGTGGTCAGCTCGCCGCCGCTTTCGAAATCAGGGTAGAACTGCGTTACAAGGTTACTTTCGACAATCACCGATCCGTCCGGCGTGTGCATTTTCAGTTTCATACCCCTACCCTCCCCCAAACCATCAATACTCGCTTCATCGCCTGACTGTTCCGGCACTCCTGGCAGATAACGTTCGTCTCGGTACGCTGCACCAGCTTCGAATTTCCCTTCGGCATGGCCGGGATTGTTTCTGGTGCGTATTTCATGCCGTAATCAGTCAGCCGATAAAGCCGCTGGCCGTGCTTGCCTTCGAACTCGATCAGGCCGTCTGCAAACAACGTGCTTAACGGGCCGGAAATCTTTTTGGTGGTCATGCCGATCATGGTGGCAATGCGAGCACTATTCAGGCCCGGGTTATTACGCAGGGCTGCAAGAATCTGCCCACGGATTGTTATGGTCATCAGAACCCCCCTTTCTTTTTCGGCTGCTGCTCACGCCCGCGGCGTTCTGCGGCGGCGGCCTGCTGGTCTGTGTCGTAAATTGCCCCGTTGATCTGATTGCAATAAACCGTTCCGGTACTGCCGTGGCGATTGAGTCGCAGGATTAACTCGGTTTCTCCCGGCGGCACGCTGTCATCGAAAGCACCTTCCCGGTGGATGCCAACCCAGTAGTCGCAGTCCTGCTCAATCTGCCCTGTGTCGCGGGAATCGCTCGGCAACGGGCGTTTATTCACTCGCTTCTCCAGTTCGCGGTTGAGCTGGGTCAGCAGCACGACGACGCAGCCAAGCTCTTTGGCGAGGTTCTTAAGCCCTTTGGTGATCATCCCGTACGCCAGATCATTACGGTCGGCTTTTTCGGCGGTCATCAGCGTCAAGTAGTCAACCAGAATCATGCCTACGCAGCCCTTCTCGCGTTTGATTCGGCGGCTTTCGCTAACAATGTGCGCCAGTGACAGGCCCGGGGTGTCGTCGATGTACAGCATGTCAATTTCACTCAGCCGCCCGGCTGTTGCTATCGCCTTCTTAAAGTCGCCGTCGTAGTCGCCCTGGTACTGGTCATCGGCGTCATCCGTGGCTGGCATGTAAAAAATGCTCGGGTTAATGCCGGACTTCTGACCAACCAGCTTTTCAAGGATCTGGTCGCCAGGCATTTCGAGGCTGAACATCAGCGCTGGCTTTTTCTCACGAACCGCGCAGTTGATCGCCATCTGCCCGTATAGGGTTGTCTTGCCCATCTTTGGCCTTGCGCCAATCACGAAAAGAGAGCCTTTAACCAGACCTTTTGGTGCCAGCAGTCGGTCGAGTGACGGGATACCGGTACTCATGCCGCGCTGTTCGCCTGAAGGGTCAAAGCGTTTCTCCAGATCTGCTACCCAGTCATCCATAACCTCGCCAAACGATCTCAACCCACGGCGACTGCCGGTTTTTGAATGGTCTGCGAGCTGGGTGAAAATACCCTGAATGGCCTCGTACTTCTGCGTAGCGCTCATGCCGTTACGGGAATACAGCAGCTCGGTAGCTTCGGTCAGGCGGTTGATACCGTAGCGCTCCATTGCGGCTTCCCGGACTGATGCTGCGTATGCCACGATGTTTGCAGCGCTTGGAGTGTTCTTGGCGATCTCAGCCAAGTAAGCAAAGCCACCCACCTGCTCAGCGAGCCCTTTGCCTTCGAGCGCGTCGAACAATGTCAGACCATCGACTGGCTTGTTGTCGCGGAACATCTGGCGCATCTCGGCAAAGATCAGCTGGTGAGGTCGGCTGTAGAACGACTCAGGCTTGAGCATCGCCAGAACCTTCTGGACTCGCTCGCTGTTGTCATCATCCAGCAGCAGGCCACCGATAACGCTCTGCTCTGCTTCGAGGTTTTGTGGTACAGCCATGAAATCAGCGGTCATCACGATCCCCCTCGCGCACTTCGATGTAGAGCTTTTCGGTCAGGAACTTATCGAATTTCATGCGGCGCCAGGTCTTCCCGGATTTCTGGTCTGGTCGGTCTTCAAGCATCCAGCGGCAGTTCTGAGCGATGTAGCGCAGATAGCTTCTGAAACCGTCCATATCCATCGGCTTGCCGTCCAGGTTGCGGGCAATCTTGTTAGCCTTACCCCAGAAGGTGCGGATTAGATTGCGTCGCTCATCAGTGAGGCATCTCCATCCCCGGGCTTCAGGCAGTTCGTCTTTCAGGCATTGCCATACTTCATCGCATGACAAACGGGACTTTTTCTCTTCAGCGGGTTTCTGGTCATTTGCGACATACTTACTACCGTTAGGTAGTAAGTTATTTAATATATTGTTATCTGTGGACACTGGCTGGACATCGGCTGGACACTCCACCTCCACAGGCATTGGTACGACTGCGTTTGGGCTGGACACCGGCTGGACATCGGCTGGACAAAAATTTGACTGATATTCGTCATATTTGACCACTTTTAGAACAGTAAAACGGTTGTTTGATTTGGTGGTGATCATGCCCAGATTCTGGAATTTACGGAGCAGTGATTTAACGCGATCAGCGGTCAAACCCGTTTCCATTGCCAGCGTGTTTCGCCCGGTAATGAACTCTCCGCGTTCGCAGATCACATCGCCGACATCAGTCGATACCAGTGTCTGTTCGTGATTAGCGCGCAGGAGCAGGTGAACCCATAAATGAGCCGCCTCAGCGTCCTTGTAGAACGGCACATCCATAATTTTACGGTGCAGCAAGGCAAACCCCTTACCGTCATTCGTGCGCGGTTTCTGGAGCCTTCTGGCCTCTCTGGCTTCGGCTAAATTAGATACGTTACCCACGGCCACTCTCCTTACGTTTCAGTTCTTCCAGGATGGCGCGCATCTTCTCTGCCACAATCGGATTAACCGAGCGGATGAAGCGGTCGCGGGTTATGTTTTTATGTACAGCGGTATGGTAATAGCGTGGATTTTTTGCCATTATTCCTCCTGCAATGAGTGCACACGATTTGCATCTGAAGGCCAGTTCTGTTGACGCAGACTGGCTTTCGCCGTTTTTGATACTTCCCATCACATAACCCCTAACATCGAAGTGACCATTGCCATCAGCGGCGCGGTCAGGTCCGGGTCGACACGGAACATCTCTACAATCCCCTCACTGAGTTCCTTGAGCTTCTGGTGACGCGGGGCGTTCATCGCAACGGCAACTTTCGCCTCGCTTGTTTCCTTCTCAAGTCGCGCTAAGCGGGACATAAAGCTGTCTTCTGGAAGAAGGCGGTGCCGGTACTCCAATGGCAGGACCGCCATGATTGCCGGTGTCAGCTGGCGCACGTTCTCGCGGTACTGCTCAGAGTCGAAACGGTTATCCAGAAAGCGAAAAAGTTTCTGGCGCGCCCTGCTGATGTCTTCCGGGAAGCTGATGGCGGTCCCGCCCTGCTCCCGGTATTCGTTGATGATCAGCGCCGAAACGACGTCTTGATTGTCCAGCGCCGACGACCATGCACGGACCGCATCGCGGATCTTTTCGTGGTCTGGCGCCGCTTTAGCTTGAGCGCGGTTTATCATCGCTCCCGGGTGTATTCCGGTATTGTGTTGATACGCAAGTGAATGCATTGCTTTCCCTTTCGTGGTTAAGGCCGCCGTTAAGCGGCTGTGTTATTCGCCCCAAGCAGCTGGGCGAGATCTGGACGGATATCTGCTGGTTTGAGCTTGCCGTTAGTTGCATTGACAATCTTCATTACGTAGCGGGCATCGATGCCGCCACCATGCAACCAGCGCCATACCGTCGGCTGCGCCACGCCGCAAAGGTCGGCTAATTTCTTCTGGCTACCAGCGATATCAATGGCGCGCTGGATGGTTTTGTTCGTCATATTCCAATTCCTATGAGTATTGGTGTGAATTGATAATAGCAATGCGTATTGATTTAGGCAATAGCTAAACGTGTTTTGACCATCAATACGCAAGCGTATAAATTTAAACTCATGAAAAAAGAAACTCTTGCAGAACGCCTGAATCAGGCGATGGAACTATCTGGCATGTCTCAGGGCGCTCTGGCTAAGGCGTCTGGCGTTGCTCAGCCCACCATCTGGCGGCTGACCAGTGGCAATGCCCGCGGCTCAACTAAAATCGTTGAGATTGCCAACGCGCTTGGCGTTCGCTCTGAGTGGCTTTCAACCGGAGTTGGCCCAATGCGTGACGATGGTCAAATGCCCGCGATTTCTCAGCCAAAAACCGAGCCGGGACCTACTGACACTTTCCGCATTGAAGCGCTAGACTTTTACGTAAGCGCTGGGCCAGGAGCCATCAACAGCGAGTTTGTAGAGGTGCTACGATCCGTGGAATATTCAGTCGAAGATGCCCGCCGGATGTTCAACGGCAGGAAGGCGGAGCAGATCAGAATCATCAATGTTCGCGGTGACAGCATGTCCGGGACCATTGAGCCAGGCGACTTACTCTTCGTCGACATCAGCGTTCAGCACTTTGATGGCGATGGGATTTACGCCTTCATCTACGACGACACCTCGCACGTTAAACGCCTCCAAAAGATGAAAGATAAGCTTCTGGTCATTTCAGATAACCAGACTTACCGTCCATGGGATCCGATTGAAAAAGAAGAAATGAACAGGATACTGGTGTTCGGTAAAGTGATTGGCAGCATGCCTCAAACATACAGAAAACACGGTTAAAATTTTTGCCTAACGGCTTTTCACAGCAAGGATTATCATGAAAAAGTTGGTTATTGCAGCGACAGCAGCTGCGCTTCTCTCTGGGTGCATGTCCATTCCTAAACCAGTAAACCTCCCGCCATTCCCGCAGACTGAGTATGACAAGTTGAAACTTGATGGCTCAGAAAAGCTGACTGGCCAGGCCTTCCTTAAGACGATGGGCGGAGACGTAAAAGTAGCTGCAGGTAGCCAGGTGATCCTAATGCCAAAAACCTCTTACACCGATTTCCAGTTCACCACCTGCATGGGCCTGACCCGCTGCGACAAAGAAGATATGCGCGCTGCGAAGTATGAGAAGGTCACCATTGCTGATGCCCAGGGTAAGTTTGAGTTCGATAACATAGCCCCTGGCGAATACTACGTTCAGACCACCGTCACCTGGATGCGCCCATCTACCTACGGGCTGGTGACTGAAGGCGGTGCGCTGATGTCATCAGCCTCAGTAAAAGCAGGCCAAAACAATACAGTAATGGTTACCCGGTAACCTTCACATTCCTGAAGAACCCAGCCATAGTGCTGGGTTTTTTATTGACCGCAGCCAGCACATTCGTCAGGGAAATACCCTCCGCAGAAAAAACGATCTGAATCTCAATCCATCGAAAAAAATATCAAAATAAATTCCTTTAGCTATCAGCGCATTAATAGCAATTGCTATTATTTAATATCAATACGTATTGCTATAAACAATACTCATCGCTATTATCAATCCATCGAAACGAAACATCGACAGCTGAGCGAAGTTAGCCAGCGGCGTACAGGAAGTCGCCTGCTTCTTTAACAAATCAGAAATTGCATCCGAGGTTGAGCGAAGAGATTTGCATAACTCAGTTCCCCGGCGATTCCCAGCCCTCATGGGGGTAGGTTCATCAAATGGCACGACGGGCAAGCGGCGGACAATGTCGGATGCAGGGTAAAAAATTAAACCATCAACTTAGAGGATTGATTCCAATGAAGCACTAAAGCGGACAGACCGCACATTGATGCCTGCTCAGGCAGCGTGACGACGGCGTTAATACGGTCGGGTTCCCACGGCGGCGTAGTGAGGGAAAGGAGGCGTAAAGCATCACTGAGTTACCGGTTAGCGCCCGGTTAACGCGTAAGCAGCTTCAAATGTGACCGGGTGACCGGCGCTGGCCACTGCGAGAGTGTGGCGAAGTGCTTTGGGATTGGATGAATGCGCAGGCTGATGCGCGGGGTGGAGCGGCCCGGGTGGCTACTGAATCAAGACAGGCTGTAAGACAAGCTGTGTAAATAACTGGTAAGCCGTAGTAGCCAATAAAGCAGGTGAAAATCATAACGTCTATCCCGCTTCGGCGGTGGCAGCTAACACCTGTGATAGTCAATGCCGGAGATCAGCGCCGGCCATCCAATCGCCAAAGCATTTCGAAAGTTCCTGGCTAGCCGCTGCCACCCTTTTCGACGCGGCGCATCGTATCGGAGGATTTATGTAACAGGTAACAGTGAAGACTGAAAACCAACATTCAGCCCCGGATTATGCCGGGGCACACCGTGGAATGTTTTGGGGTGTGGTGAAGCTCAGCGGCGAGCTAGGGAATAGGCTTGCGGCAAAAATTCGCGATGAAAACCGCAAGGCGCGCGTAACCCAATCGGCAGCGCACCGATGGAAGCTGGTTCGACTCCAGCCACCACACCACCAAAGCATTTCTCCCGCATCAGCGGGTAACGACAGAGGGTAAGGCTATGCCAGAATTCGAAATTAATCACCAGACGGGTATTTCTCTACGAGAACTAATCGACTTCCGTCAGTGGACTGAATCTCAGCTATTTGAGCTATGGAGGCTGCAGCCGGGTGACGGGGTGAATGTCCAAGGGCAGTTAGTAAGACGCATCAAATAGACCCGCTCCGGCGGGTTTTTTATCGGCCATACCTCAGCAACTTCACAGAGGTTGCTTAGTTATGACAACCGGCGGCCATCCACCGCCACTTTTTTTTGTATTGCCGCACAAGCGCAGAAGTCTTGTATTAACCGTTCCGTTCGCCGCGATAAGGCCAAGAGGATTTATGGGTAAGAAAAACGATGGTGGCTTCGCCTTTCCTATGGAAGCGACAGATGCCACAGCATGGAAAGATTGCAATCAGGGAATGACGCTACGCGACTACTTCGCGGCAAAGGCCTTGCAATCTGTTTCTTTAGCGTTGGACCAGAATGAGCAGGCGCTGATTGCTGCAGCCGCATATGCACAGGCCGACGCAATGCTCCGCGCCCGGGAGGCATCATGACAGTCACCCACAACAGCAAGCAGTACACCGCCAAAAAGCTTAACGATAACGAGTGGCAGCTGACATCGGTATCGGCACCGCGTGAAAAGCTGGTACTTAACCGCTGGCAGATGCATATCGCTGGCCTCCTGGAACAGGTTGAGGTGAAGGTATGATTGGAATGCACTACGGCACCGCATCAGTGCCACGTAGCGAGGTTTTGCCGGGCACAATGCTGCAACACCACGGCAAAACTTATCGCGCCTCTGCGAACGTTGAGAAAGGCCTGTACGCCTTCAACATCTTCGAAAAAACCATCATCAAAAGTGATTCCGTCGTTGTGCTGCTGAATGAGCGCGGCGAGCCAATGGTTCACTGATACCAACCACCCTATTCAACCGATCTGCCTGGCTATCTGCGGGCGGCATCTGCACATCCAAATTTCAGGAGTTCAGCCATGAACGCATACCTCACTTACGACCGCATCGAAGATCGGCGCTGGGTTGAGCAGCAACTCACCGACGAGAAAGAGAAGTGGGTCGACGACCGGGCGCAGCAAATCATCGACATGATGCCAAAGGAGCCGTCCGGCCTCTTCCACTTCTCCGTACCGATTGACTCCAGCCCATACGAAGGACTTCGCAGCGATGATGCTGGCAAGGCCTTCAACGATTTCATTTCGGCAGTTGCTTACGCCCAGGCGGAATACGACTGGGAACACCGTACCGGCTGCCCGTTTTAATTTTTGAGGGGATTAACGATGGCAAACGAATTAACAATCACAGCGACGTCGCTTCAGGAGATAGGCGTCGACGTCTCCACCTGGAGCGCGCTGAAGAACAGCATCTATCCTGGCGCCAAAGACGAATCGGTAATGATGGCGCTTGACTACTGCCGCGCCCGCCAGTTGGATCCGTTGCTCAAACCTGTCCACCTCGTTCCGATGTACGTCAAAGACTCGAAAACAGGTAAAGGTGACTGGCGCGACGTGGTCATGCCGGGCATCGGACTTTACCGCATTCAGGCAGACCGTTCTGGCGATTATGCCGGGGCTCGGGAGCCGGAGTTCGGTCCAGACGTAACTCAGACGCTTACTGGTGTCGAGATGACCTTCCCTCAGTGGTGCAAATACACCGTTTTCAAGCGCATGCCCAGCGGCGAGATCGTCGAGTTCAGCGCCAAAGAATACTGGATTGAAAACTAT
Source organism: Enterobacter sp. SENG-6 (assembly GCF_001605945.1). Classification (NCBI taxonomy): domain Bacteria; kingdom Pseudomonadati; phylum Pseudomonadota; class Gammaproteobacteria; order Enterobacterales; family Enterobacteriaceae; genus Enterobacter; species Enterobacter sp. SENG-6. Next base: position 189,133 of record NZ_LOMM01000066.1, on the reverse strand, counting down.
GCCACCGCCGGCCGCGACACCACGGCGCCGAATGCAATGTGGAAAAAGCGCCCGTATGGACAGCTGGCGAAATGCGCAGAAGCCCAGGCGTTGCGTAAGGCATGGCCTGAGATTGGACAGCAGCCTACCGCCGAAGAAATGGAAGGCAAATCACTGGACGTTGATATCCGTGACGTCACGCCCCGCAGCACCATAGAAGCACTTTCACCAGCAGCAAGCGAAGAAACGCTTCAGGCGATCACCGATCTCTTAACATCGCTGAATAAAGACTGGGAGCAAGACTTCCTCCCAGTGTGCAGCGACATCTTCAAACGGCCAATTCTTGAGGCGTCAGACCTCACTGAAGAAGAGGCACAGAAAGGATTCAACTTCCTTCAGAAAAAAGCTAAGGCGGCAGCATGACACCCGAAATTATCCTGGCCCGGACCGGTATTGACGTTACCACTATCCAACAGGGTGATGAGGCGTGGCACCGGCTGCGCCTCGGCGTTATCACCGCCTCTGAAGTGCACAACGTCATATCCAAGCCACGATCGGGGAAGAAGTGGACAGATATGAAAATGTCCTACTTCCACACGCTGCTTGCCGAGGTATGCACCGGCGTCGCGCCAGAGGTTAACGCTAAGGCGCTGGCCTGGGGCAAGCAGTACGAGGAAGACGCCCGCACTCTCTTCGAGTTCACCACGGACGTGAAAGTCACGGAGTCTCCGATCCTGTTCCGTGACGAGAGCATGCGCACTGCGTGCTCCCCTGACGGCCTTTGCAGTAACGATTTCGGCCTCGAATTGAAATGCCCGTTCACCTCCCGCGACTTCATGAAATTCCGCCTTGGCGGTTTCGAAGCCATCAAGTCTGCGTACATGGCCCAGGTGCAGTACAGCATGTGGGTGACCGGGAAAGAAGCCTGGTTCTTTGCCAACTACGACCCGCGCATGAAACGCGAAGGTATTCACCACGTCGTCGTTGAGCGGGATCCGCAATACATGTCCGACTTCAACGAAATGGTGCCGGAGTTCATTGAGAAGATGGACGAGGCGCTGGCGGAGATCGGCTTCACGTTCGGGGAGCAGTGGAAATGAAACGCACACCCTTCTATCGTCGGCCCGGGCGAACCGGGCAATTCTCTGGCCTCCGTGAGCGCGTTATCTGGATGATTCAGACGCGCGGCCGCCCAGTGACCGGCAGCGAAATCGCTGAGAAGTTTGGCGTAACGCTGATTGAGTTTAACCGGGTAGCCAACGGCATTACCCGCGGAACCGGGCAGATAGCTCAGATCGTTGAGTCGGAGAAATGGATCAACGAGGACGGCATCTGCGACCGGAAATTTAGCCTGGCCAGCAAGCCAAAGGTCGTAACGCCGCAAGGCAAATCACGGCTGTTCACCCGGCGCGCCATTGAACAATCGCAGGAAGGTAGACGGCAGGAGTGCATTGAACGCGCCGCCCGCCGTAGCCGCCTGATTGCTCAGGGCCTCTACATCGACGAAATGGAGTCCATCCTATGACTCACGCTCACGACGACATCAGGGTTGGCACACTGTGCCTTCCCTTCATTGGTAACGGCTGGCTAATGCCATGGGGAGAAGTGGTCAGCAATCCATTAAAGGCGCAGCGACTCGCTGAGGAATATCGGGAAAGGCAGGAGGCGGCATGATTCATTTTCACGGCGGCCCTATTACGCCGGACACATGCGCCCTGAAGGCATGGAAAGGCAGGCACGCTTTCATTTCCTTCGCCAACCCCGGCCAATTAGCCCTGGCCAGCGAAGTCACCCAGTCTTTCGCGCTGGATAACGGCGCATTCAGCTTCTGGACGAAAAAGCGCGTTGTTAACTGGAGTGACTACTACGCGTTTGTAGGTCGTTGGATGAATCACCCTCGCTTTGCTTTTGCAGTTATCCCTGACGTGATCGGCGGGACCAGTGAAGAGAACGACGCGTTAATCGCCGAGTGGCCGCACGGCAAAGTAGTCGGCGCTCCTGTGTGGCACATGAACGAGCCCGATGAACGTTTCTTCCGCCTGTGTCGGGAATTTCCGCGCGTATGCATCGGTAGCATGGGTGAATACGACGCAAAGCGCCCGCGCTCATGTCGGGCAAAGTTACGCGATCTCATCCGTCACGTTGTCGACATAAACGGGTATCCGATAACAAAGCTTCACGGCCTGCGCATGCTGAACGCCGATATATTCCGACACATCCCTCTGTCGTCAGCCGACAGTACTAATGTGGCGCGAAACATCGGCATCGACAAGGCGTGGGATAAATCAGCCTACGCGCCGGCAAGCAAAGAAACACGTGCTGCGGTGCTGGTTGAGCGCATTGAAGCCTTTAACTCTGCAAGTTCGCTGAATTACGACGCAGATCGCGATCGGTTCACGCCGCAACTTGCTTTCGAGGTTTGATATGACCGATTACACCGGTAGCAACACGCCAACAGAACAGCGCGACCTCTGGCGCACTCCACCAGCCCTCTTCGCCTCACTTGATGCTGAGTTCTGCTTCCAGCTTGATGCCGCCGCGGCGCCGCATAACGCGCTATGCCGGAAGTTCATCACCGCCGAGCAGAACACGCTGGAAACGCCGTGGGCTGATTACCTGAGCATACCAGGCTACGTCTGGCTTAACCCACCTTACAGCGACATCACGCCGTTCGTGAAGAAGGCCGCTGCCGAGAGCGCCAACCAGATCGGCACGGTCATGCTGGTTCCGGCAGACACTTCGGTTGGCTGGTTCAAAGAGGCTATCCAGACCGCCAGCGAGGTGCGCTTCATCACAGCCGGGAGGCTGGCATTTATCAACCCGGTCACCGGTAAGCCGGTAAGCGGCAACAACAAAGGGTCGATGCTCATAATCTGGCGACCGTACCCGCGTACACACTGCCACTTCGCAACTGTGGACCGGGACGAGCTTATGGCTTTCGGGGCGAAACTTCTCGCCCGCCGGGAGGCCGCATGACGCCAGCAAATGAAAACGCCGTCCGCGCCACCTGCCGCCGCTGCACCGAAGAAATCCAGCAGGCCATGCGCAAGAAGCCAAAGCCTAACTGGAACGAAACGGTTCCACCCATCATCAACAAGCATCACAAGAAAATTGAAGCTCTGGGAGTTAGCCTCCTGGAATTCGTCGTCAAAACTGGCCGCCTTAACGGGCGGTTTGGAGTTGAATCGTGACCAAATACGAGAAACTGGATAGCGAAGTATTAAGCGCTATCGGCGCTCAGCCAACCTCTTTTTCGGAGCTATTTAGCCCTTCCGTCAGGCAGGAGTGCCTCGTCATTGCTGAAGCAGAAGGAAAGCACCCGATGGACGTCTTCCGCATCCTTGACCGCCGGCTCCAGTCGCTCAGGAAGCTTGGCGTTATTCAGCACGTCAAAGGTAAAGGGTGGATACAGCCATGAAATCGCAAATCACCAGGTCGCTATCGCGGCCTTTTTTATTGCTGGCGTTCACCTTCAACCGAATTAACCGACAGTTCCGGGAGCATTGACAATGGCCGACATCATCGATACCGCAGCAGAGATTGAAGAGCTTCAGCGTAACGCTGCCCTCTCCGCTCACCGAGTAAACCGTAACGCCGTATCAGCAGAGTATTGCGCGGAATGCGACGAACCAATTCCAGAGCCGCGGCGATCTGCTGTCCCAGGCTGCCAGACGTGCGCAGAGTGCCAATCCGTCATCGAGCTGAAGAATAAGCAAAGGGGGATCCAGTGAAAGAGCGCGGAATGATTTTTAACGGCGAGATGGTGCGCGCCATTCTCGACGGGAGGAAGACGCAGACGCGGCGGATCATGAAAGTTCAGCCGTCTGATGGATTCCACCCAACGCATAACGGTTACGATCTGGATTTGAACGCCCACTGGTACACGCCTGGCGTAGTCGATAAAAACGGCTACCTGCAGCCTGCAAAGAAAGATGTATTTGGCGTTGCTGATGAGAATGAAGGCTACACCTGCCCGTTCGGTGCAGTCGGCGATCGCATCTGGGTGCGAGAGACGTGGGCTGAAGCTGGTGCTGGCGCGCCGGACCTGAAACTTTATCGCGCGAATTACCCTGAGCACGTTCCAACTAATTACGAGAATGTGCCGCCGGCTGATGAAATACGCTGGACGCCTTCTATCCACATGCCCCGCTGGGCCAGCCGTCTCACGCTGGAAATTACCGGCGTGCGTGTTGAACGACTAAGAGATCTGAGTGAGGACGATGCAAAGTCTGAAGGCATCACGCCGCCTTCTGGCGGAGTTCTTCCCGGCTGGGAATATCGCATTAACTTCCGTGACCTTTGGATGAGCATCTACGGTGCCGACAACTGGGAAGCTAACCCATGGGTATGGGTAATCGAATTTAAGGTGGTGCCCAATGTTCAGGATAATCCAGAGGGTTAATTCACATGATTGAGATTTTTTCGGAAGGGGAAAAGCGCTGGCGCCTAACGATGATCGAGCGCCTTCCAAGGGAGAGCGGCAAAAACAGGAAAGGTAAGTTCATCTGCGAATGCGGAAATGAGACCGTCGCAGTTATCAGCAGGGTTAAATCTGGCCTTACTAAATCTTGCGGCTGCCTGAGCCGGGAGGTTTCCGTCAGACTCAGGACTAAGCATGGCCAGTATGGTTCTGAAACTTATGGAACGTGGTGCGCAATGCTGTCTCGGTGCGAAAACCCCAGCAATGTAAATTACAAAAATTACGGAGGTCGTGGGATTACTGTTTGTGACCGCTGGCATGAATTCAGCGAGTTCTTTGCTGATATGGGTGAAAGACCACGCGGAATGACCATCGATAGGATTGACAATAATCTTGGGTATTTCCCCGAGAACTGTCGATGGGCCACTAAGTCTGATCAGACCAAGAATCAGAGGAAAAGGAGTGGCTGCACATCAAATTGCAAAGGGGTTAGCCTTACCAAGCATGGTCGATGGGAGGCGCACATCTCAATTGATGGGAAAAGAACCTCTCTTGGAAGATTCGACACCGAGGAGGAGGCGTCCGCCGCTCATCAATTAGCCCGAGCTAAAAGAGATGAGAAACATGAAGAGTCGGATTTATAACCTACCGATTTCTGATGATTATTACTCTGATCGCCACGGCGCGCCATGCAAAATCCTCCGCGCTACCCACGAAGTCATCCACTACATCCGCAACGGTCGCACCTGCATCGCCAGCATGGGCCGATTTAACCAGGATTTCGAGCCGCTGACCAAAGCACAGGCCGAGCGGATCGCCGAAGAAATCGAAACAGCAGAACACCTGAAGAAGCTGCGTGCCCAGCGCGCAGCCTAAGGAGAACTATGAGCACCATTCAGGACATCCGAAACCAGCTATCAACCCTGGTCACCGAGGCGCACAAAGTGGCGTGTTCCCTCGATATTGGTGATGAGCGAACCGAGGCTTTCGAGCTATATGAAGCGCTTCGTCGACTTCAGCGCCAGGGTGCCGCCGGAGAGATTCTCTCAGCAACTAACCCACTTCTCGCCTCGCCATATTACGACGAGGACTGGGACGAAGATGAAGACGACTGACGCAACTGATAGCCAGTTATGAGCTGGCTATTGGGTGCGAAAGCGCCACCTCGTGATCCCTTTTGCCCGGCCCCGCGCCGGGTTCTTTTTTGCCTGGAGAAACCCATGAGCGAAATGACCTTAATCGTGCCCAACGACTGGGTAACAGAAGAAAAGCTCGTCGAGATTACCGGCCTTCGCCCCGGCACAATCGAGCGGGCCCGCAAAAAATGCTGGATGGTAGGACGGGAATACCTTCACGTCTCACCGGACGGCGTGCCGAAGAAAAACAGCGAATGCATGTACAACCGAAAGGCTGTCGACCAGTGGGTTGAGAGCATGTCAAAGAAACAGCCGGGTGCGCGCCAATGAAGATCCGTTTATGCTTATCGGGCTCTTGGACGTCAGGAGGGAATAATGGCTAAGTCAGCATACCCAACAGGCGTGGAGAACCATGGCGGTACGCTCCGCATTTGGTTCATCTATAAAGGCAGCCGGGTTCGTGAAAGCCTCGGCGTGCCGGATACACCAAAAAACAGAAAGGTCGCTGGCGAGCTGCGCGCGTCAGTGTGCTTCGCGATAAAGACCGGCAACTTCAATTATGCGGCCCAGTTCCCTGATTCACCGAACCTGAAAAGGTTTGGGGTTGAGAGCAAGGAGATAACCGTTCTCGAACTGGCAAATAAATGGCTGGAGCTGAAGCGCATGGAGATCAGCACCAATGCGATGTCACGCTATACATCTATAGTGCGCAACATGGTGCCCAGGATAGGTGGGGACAGGCTGGTTTCTGCGGTGACTCAGGAAGACCTGCTATTTATCAGAAAGGAATTACTGACCGGTTATCACACGCTGAAAGTCGGGCAGAAAACGCCGGTTAAGGGCCGCTCAGTCAGAACGGTCAACAACTACATGAAGACCATGGGCGGGATGTTTAAGTTTGCCGCTGACAGCGGTTATGTACGGGTGAATCCGTTCACCGGGATCGCCATGCTTAAGCGGTCACGATGCGCGCCTGACCCGCTGACGCGCGATGAGTTTGTCAGGTTGATTAACGCCTGCGCCCACCAGCAACTGAAAAACATGTGGTCTCTTGCCGTCTACACCGGCGTGCGCCACGGAGAACTTGTGTCGCTGGCCTGGGAAGATATCGACCTGAAAGCGGGTACGATGATGATCCGCCGGAACCACACGTTAACGAAGGAGTTCACCCTTCCGAAAACAGAGGCCGGGACGGACCGTATCATCAACCTCATTCAGCCAGCGATCGACGTGCTTAAGAGCCAAGCCGAGTTAACACGCCTGGGTAAGCAGTATCAGGTTGAGGTGAAGCTGCGCGAGTATGGCCGTACCGATGTGCATCCTTGCACGTTCGTGTTCAACCCGCAGATCGCATCACGTAATGGCCGTGCCGGGCATCATTACGCAGTGGGGTCGATTAACCAGTCGTGGGAAGCGGCAATGCGGCGCGCCGGGATTCGCTATCGCAGAGCATACCAGTCCCGGCACACGTATGCATGCTGGTCGTTAGCTGCCGGTGCCAACCCGAACTTCATCGCGAAGCAAATGGGCCACACTGACGCGCAAATGGTTTACCGGGTGTACGGATCCTGGATGGCTGAAAATAACCAGGACCAGGTACTCATCCTCAACCAGAAATTGAGTGAGTTTGCCCCATCCATGCCCCACGCCGTGGGATCGGATGGTTATTAATTATAAATATCATTAGGTTAGATAACCTAAACTTGCATGCCCATCACTTCCTGATACGCAGACACCAGCTTATTACGCACCTGGATCCCCATCTGCAGAGAGACCGAGGCTTTTTGCAAATCGGTCATCACATCGTTCAGCGCCACGCCAGGTTCACCGAGGGTGAACTTCTCAGCCTGGGTACGCGCGGCGGTCTGGGTATCGCTGATACGGTCGAGCGCAGCATGCAGTTGCCCGGCAAAGCTGATGGTCGGCTGCTGTTCTGCCACATTCTGATTACGGGCCGTCATCGCGGTTGCCTGCAGCTGACTGATAACCCCTTCAATACCCTGTATAGCCATGACTCTCCCCTGGATGGTTTTTTACGCGGTCAAGACTAACAGCTTGTCAATAAGATAATGGCGGTAAATAGCGATAAAAAACCAGGTTATTTGGCCCATAGAAAATCACGAATCATCAAATAATGGCTGGGCCATCAATATGGAACTTTTGTCGTGTTTGCCGACCCGGGAGTCAGTTTTGTTTCTCTACACGAATAACGTAAACCACCAGGATTTAAGAGGTGCGCAATGAGTGCAGCAGCATCGACAGCGCCGCAGAATAAATCACTCGAGTGGATGAACCGCCTTCGCGCGAATCCTAAAATCCCGTTGATCGTGGCAGGCGCTGCCGCAATTGCGATCCTTGTAGCGATGGTGTTGTGGGCGAAAAGTCCTGATTACCGCACGCTTTACAGCAACCTTTCCGATCAGGATGGCGGCGCCATCGTCACCCAACTGACTCAAATGAACATCCCTTATCGCTTCGCCGATAACGGGGGTGCGCTTGAGGTACCGGCAGATAAAGTCCATGAACTCCGTCTGCGTCTGGCGCAGCAGGGCCTGCCGAAGGGCGGCGCGGTGGGTTTTGAACTGCTGGATCAGGAAAAGTTCGGTATCAGCCAGTTCAGCGAGCAGGTGAACTACCAGCGTGCGCTGGAAGGTGAGCTGGCCCGCACGATTGAAACATTAGGCCCGGTGAAGAGCGCCCGCGTGCATCTTGCCATGCCTAAACCGTCCCTGTTTGTCCGCGAACAGAAATCCCCGTCGGCTTCCGTCACCGTCAACCTTGAACCCGGCCGGGCGCTGGATGAAGGGCAAATCAGCGCGGTTACACATTTAGTCTCCAGCGCCGTCGCCGGTTTACCGCCGGGTAACGTCACGCTGGTTGACCAGAGTGGTCATCTGCTGACCCAAAGCAATACCGCCGGGCGCGATCTGAATGACGCGCAGCTGAAATATGCCGCCGATGTGGAAGCGCGCCTCCAGCGCCGCATCGAAGCGATCCTCGGCCCGGTTGTGGGTAACAGCAACGTCCATGCCCAGGTTACCGCGCAGATCGACTTCTCTAATAAAGAACAGACCGAAGAGCAGTACCGCCCGAACGGCGATCCGGCTCAGGCAGTGATGCGCTCTCGCCAGGTTAACGAAAACGAACAGGTTGGCGGTGCATACCCAGGCGGCGTGCCGGGCGCACTCTCTAACCAGCCTGCCCCGGCTAACGCGGCCCCTATTTCCACGCCGCCGGCTAATCAGCAGAACGGTCAGCAAAATCAGCAGACTACAACCTCGACGGCCAGCAATGCCGGTCCACGTACCAGCAGCCGTAACGAAACCACCAACTACGAAGTGGATCGGACTATCCGCCACACGAAACTGAACGTAGGTGATATTCAGCGTCTGTCAGTGGCCGTCGTGGTGAACTACAAAACGCTGCCGAATGGCAAACCGCTGCCGCTGACGGCAGAGCAGATGAAGCAGATCGAAGACCTGACCCGTGAAGCGATGGGTTACTCCGAGAAGCGTGGCGATAGCCTCAACGTGGTGAATTCACCGTTTAACCCGGTAGATGAGACCGGCGGTGAGCTGCCGTTCTGGCAACAGCAGGCGTTTATCGATCAGCTGATGTCTGCGGGCCGTTGGCTGCTGGTGCTGATTGTCGCCTGGCTGCTGTGGCGTAAGGGCGTTCGTCCTCAGTTGCAGCGTCGTGCAGAAGCCGAGAAAGCAGCTCGCGAACAGATGAACGCGCGTCAGGAAGTGGAAGAAGCGGTGGAAGTCCGCCTCAGCAAAGACGAACAGATGCAGCAGCGTCGTGCTAACCAGCGCATGGGTGCTGAGGTCATGAGCCAGCGCATTCGCGAAATGTCAGATAACGATCCGCGCGTCGTGGCGCTGGTCATCCGCCAGTGGATGGGTAACGAACATGAGTAATACGCTTACGGGCACCGATAAAAGCGTCATCCTGCTGATGACCATTGGCGAAGATCGTGCGGCAGAGGTGTTTAAACACCTCTCCCAGCGAGAAGTACAAATTCTGAGTGCGGCCATGGCCAACGTGCGTCAGATCTCCAACAAACAGCTGACCGAAGTGTTGTCGGAGTTTGAGCAGGAAGCCGAACAGTTTGCAGCGCTCAACGTCAACGCCAACGACTACCTGCGCTCCGTGCTGGTCAAGGCGCTGGGCGAAGAGCGTGCCGCCAGCCTCCTTGAAGACATTCTCGAAACGCGCGATACCGCCAGCGGGATCGAAACGCTCAACTTTATGGAGCCGCAGAGTGCCGCCGACCTTATTCGCGACGAGCACCCGCAGATTATCGCCACCATCCTGGTTCACCTCAAACGTGGTCAGGCGGCCGATATTCTGGCGCTGTTCGAAGAGCGCCTGCGTCACGATGTGATGCTGCGTATCGCCACCTTCGGCGGTGTCCAGCCAGCGGCGCTGGCAGAGCTGACCGAAGTGCTGAACAACCTGCTCGACGGCCAGAACCTCAAGCGCAGCAAAATGGGCGGCGTGAGAACGGCAGCGGAAATCATCAACCTGATGAAAACGCAGCAGGAAGAAGCCGTTATTACGGCGGTTCGCGAATTCGACGGCGAGCTGGCGCAGAAAATTATCGACGAGATGTTCCTGTTCGAAAACCTGGTCGAAGTGGACGACCGCAGCATCCAGCGCCTGCTCCAGGAAGTGGACTCCGAGTCGCTGCTTATCGCCCTCAAAGGTGCCGAACAGCCGCTGCGCGAGAAGTTCCTGCGCAACATGTCCCAGCGTGCGGCAGATATCCTGCGCGACGACCTTGCCAACCGTGGCCCGGTGCGTCTGTCTCAGGTGGAAAACGAACAGAAAGCGATCCTGCTCATCGTTCGTCGTCTGGCAGAAACCGGCGAGATGGTAATTGGCAGCGGAGACGACACCTATGTCTAATGAGCTGCCGTGGAAGCGCTGGACGCCTGACGATCTGGCCCCTGCCCTCTCTGAATTCACCCCGGCTGTCGTAGCGTCGCCCGAGGAGGGCGACACCGACGTCGAGGCGCCTGAACTGAGCGAAGAAGAACAGCGCACACAGATGCTGGCGCAGTTACAAATGCAGGCACATGAGCAAGGTTTTAATGCGGGTCTGAACGAAGGCCGACAGAAGGGCCATGACCAGGGTTATCAGGAAGGTCTGGCGAAAGGGTTAGAACAGGGTATTGAGCAGGCGCGCCAGCAGCAGGCGCCTCTCCATGCCCGTATGCAGCAGCTGGTCAGCGAGTTCCAGCACACCCTGGATGCGCTGGACAGCGTGATTGCTTCCCGGTTGATGCAGATGGCGCTGGAAGCGGCCCGTCAGGTAATTGGCCAGACCCCGGCGGTCGATAATTCAGCGCTGATCAAACAAATTCAGGGCCTGCTGCAGCAAGAGCCGTTGTTCAGCGGGAAACCGCAGCTGCGCGTTCATCCGGACGATCTCCAGCGCGTGGAAGAGAGTCTCGGTGCCACGCTGAGCCTGCACGGCTGGCGTCTGCGCGGTGACCCGTCGTTACATCACGGCGGATGCAAAGTCTCCGCCGATGAAGGCGATCTGGATGCCAGCGTCGCCACCCGCTGGCAGGAACTGTGCCGCCTGGCGGCTCCGGGAGTCGTCTGATGACCGCACGCCTCACTCGCTGGCTCAACACGCTCGATAACTTTGAAACGAAGATGGCGCAACTGCCATCTGTTCGTCGTTATGGGCGCCTGACCCGCGCCACCGGTCTGGTGCTGGAAGCCACCGGCCTGCAGCTGCCTTTGGGGGCCACCTGCGTGATCGAGCGTCAGGATGGGCAGGAAACGCGAGAAGTGGAAAGCGAAGTGGTGGGCTTTAACGGCCAGCGTCTTTTCCTGATGCCGCTTGAAGAGGTGGAAGGCATTCTGCCCGGCGCGCGCGTCTATGCGAAAAACATCATCGGCGATGGTTTGCAAAGCGGTAAGCAGCTCCCGCTCGGCCCTGCCCTGCTGGGCCGCGTGCTGGACGGCAGCGGTAAACCGCTCGACGGCCTGCCCGCCCCGGATACCACCGAAACTGGCGCGCTGATCACCCAACCGTTTAACCCCCTGCAGCGTACCCCGATCGAACATGTTCTTGATACCGGCGTGCGCCCGATCAACGCCCTGCTGACCGTCGGTCGCGGCCAGCGTATGGGTCTGTTCGCCGGTTCAGGGGTGGGTAAATCGGTCCTGCTCGGCATGATGGCCCGTTACACCCAGGCCGATGTGATCGTCGTGGGGCTGATCGGTGAACGTGGCCGCGAAGTTAAAGACTTCATTGAAAACATTCTGGGTGCGGAAGGCCGCGCCCGTTCGGTGGTCATCGCCGCCCCGGCGGATGTCTCCCCGTTGCTGCGTATGCAGGGTGCCGCGTATGCCACCCGCATCGCCGAAGATTTCCGTGACCGCGGCCAGCACGTGCTGCTGATCATGGACTCCCTGACCCGTTACGCGATGGCGCAGCGTGAAATCGCGCTGGCCATCGGTGAGCCACCGGCCACCAAAGGCTATCCGCCGTCGGTCTTTGCCAAACTCCCGGCGCTGGTTGAACGCGCAGGGAACGGCATTAGCGGCGGTGGCTCCATTACCGCGTTTTATACGGTGCTGACCGAAGGCGACGACCAGCAGGACCCGATTGCCGACTCCGCGCGTGCGATCCTCGACGGTCATATTGTGTTATCGCGTCGCCTGGCCGAAGCCGGACACTATCCAGCCATTGATATTGAAGCATCCATCAGCCGCGCAATGACGGCGCTGATTACCGAGAAGCACTACGCCCGCGTGCGTAACTTCAAACAACTGCTCTCCAGCTTCCAGCGCAACCGCGATCTGGTGAGCGTGGGAGCGTATGCCAAAGGTAGCGATCCCATGCTCGACAAAGCGATTAGCCTGTGGCCGCAGCTGGAGGCATTTTTGCAACAAGGCATATTTGAACGTGCCGACTGGGAAGATTCGATTCAGGCTCTGGAGCTGATTTTCCCGCAGGTGTAACACAGGTGGAGGGCGACGGTCATGGCGCAAAACAGCGCGTTATCAACGCTGAAAGATCTGGCTGAAAAAGAAGTTGATGATGCCGCATTGCAGCTTGGCGCAATGCGACGCGGGTGCCAGCAGGCTGAAGAGCAGTTGAAGATGTTAATCGACTATCAGCATGAGTATCGCACCAACCTCAATACCGATATGACACAGGGCATTGGAAGCCAGCGCTGGATTAACTATCAGCAGTTTATTCAGACGCTGGAGAAGGCGATAGAACAGCATCGCCAGCAGCTTCAGCAATGGACCCAAAAAGTCGACACCGCGCTGAATTTCTGGCGCGAGAAGAAGCAGCGACTGCAGGCCTGGCAGACCTTACAGGACCGGCAGATTGCCGCGGCGACGCTGGCGGAAAACCGCCAGGATCAGAAAAAAATGGATGAGTTTGCCCAGCGCGCATCAATGAGGAAACCGGAATGATCACACTGCAACAACTGCTGATGACCGACAGCGACCTGTCAGGCGGCATGCAAACGGGGAAAGGCACCGACGGTGCGCAAGACTTTCTTTCTCTGCTGGCGGGCGCGTTAACGGACGCCAGCGGTCAGGGCAAAGATGCGCCGCTGACGCTGGCCGACCTGAAGGCGGCTGGCAGCAAGCTGTCAAAGGTCGCGAAGGACGCCGGGGGAGAGTCCACCCTGCAGGCGAAAATTGCCGATCTGCTCGCGCGTCAATCCACGCAGGCTGGCGATGAAACGGCGCAGACGACGCCGCTACAAACGCTGGTCTCCGGGCTGATGCCTGCCGCTAAGGGCGATGCCCTGAAGACGTTGACCACGGCGAATAGCGCCGATAACAGCAAAACCGAACTGAGCGAAGAAGAGCTGGCGGGCTTAAGCGCGCTGATGGCCATGCTGCCGCACCAGCAGACCTCCACGCCGGTCACGGCGAAAGGCGCGGGCAGTGAGGGACTCAAAGCAACGTCAGCCCTGACCGCCACGACGCTTACGCAAAACGGCACGTCTGCACACGCACTGGGCAGCGCCCTGACGGGCAAGGATAACGCGCAGCCGTCTTTCGCCGGGCAGGCGCAAAACGTTGATCCGTCCCTGCCGGCCAACGCACCGGCGACGCCAGCGCTCGCCGTCGCGGCCGAGAAACAGGATCTTGCCAGCGCGTCTTTGTCTTCAACACCAACCGCCACCCTGGCGCCGATTGTCTCCAGCCACGCCACCGCGCAGCCTGCCGCAACCGTTGCCACCGCACCGGTGTTGAGTCAGCCGCTCGGTACCCACGAATGGCAACAGAACCTGAGCCAGCACATCACGCTGTTTGCGAAGCAAGGACAGCAAACCGCAGAGTTGCGCCTGAACCCGGAAGATCTGGGCCAGGTGCACATTTCGCTGAAACTGGATAATGACCAGGCGCAGCTGCAGATGGTCTCTGCGCACGGCCACGTGCGTGCTGCACTGGAAGCCGCCCTGCCGGTACTGCGTACGTCACTGGCGGAAAACGGCATTCAGCTTACACAGAGTAGCGTCAGCAGCGAGAGCTTTGCCGGGCAGCAGCAGTCTTCGTCCCAGCAGCAACAGCAGGCGTCGCGTTCCGGCCAACATGGCGGATTTACTGAAGAGAGCGATGAGTTGCTGCCGACCCCGGCAGCCCTGCAATCCGCTGCGAGCGGCAACCGCGCCGTAGACATCTTCGCCTAAACGCCAGAGGTAGCGTGATTATCCCCGTCTTTTCCACGCTTTGACGTCAGCCGGACACGGGATAATCACCATATTAAGCTGTACCGAAACAGGAAGCTCGTATCAGATGACTGACTCCGCGATCACCAAAAAAAGTAAGCGTTCCATCTGGATCCCGCTGCTGGTGTTAATCACGCTCGCCGCCTGCGCTACCGCGGGCTATAGTTACTGGCGCATGCAGCAGAAACCTTCTACTGCTGCGGCCAAAGCCGAACTGCCACCTCCGCCGGCACCGGTGTTCTTCCCGCTGGATACCTTCACCGTCAACCTCGGTGATGCGGATCGGGTGCTGTATGTCGGCATCACGCTGCGCCTGAAAGATGAAGCCACCCGTTCCCGACTGAACGATTACCTTCCGGAAGTGCGCAGCCGTCTGCTGCTGCTGTTCTCTCGTCAGGACGCTTCAACGCTTGCCACCGATGAAGGTAAGCAAAAGCTGGTCGACGCTATTAAGCAAACGCTGGCGACCCCGCTGGTGAACGGCCAACCTAAGCAGGAAGTCACTGACGTTCTGTATACAGCCTTTATTCTGCGGTAACGACATGGGCGACAGTATTCTTTCTCAGGCAGAAATCGATGCGCTGCTCAACGGCGACAGCGATAAGAGTGATGATCCGCAACCGGGCATTGGCGGCGATAGCGATATTCGTCCCTATGACCCGAATACCCAGCGTCGCGTGGTACGTGAACGTCTGCAGGCGCTGGAGATCATTAACGAACGTTTTGCACGTCAGTTCCGTATGGGGCTGTTTAACCTGCTGCGTCGTAGCCCGGATATCACGGTCGGTGCGATCCGCATTCAGCCGTATCATGAGTTTGCCCGTAACCTGCCGGTGCCAACCAACCTTAACCTGATCCATCTGAAACCGCTGCGCGGCACAGGTCTGGTGGTGTTTTCCCCAAGCCTGGTGTTCATTGCGGTGGATAACCTGTTCGGCGGCGACGGGCGCTTCCCGACCAAAGTAGAAGGTCGTGAATTCACCCACACCGAACAGCGCGTCATTAACCGCATGCTGAAGCTGGCGCTGGAGTCATACAGCGACGCGTGGAAGGCCATTAATCCGCTGGAAGTGGAGTATGTGCGTTCTGAGATGCAGGTGAAATTTACCAATATCACCACCTCTCCGAACGACATCGTCGTCAACACGCCATTCCACGTGGAGATCGGTAACCTGACCGGCGAGTTCAACATCTGCCTGCCGTTCAGCATGATCGAACCGCTGCGCGAGCTGCTGGTCAACCCGCCGCTGGAGAACTCACGTCATGAAGATCAGAACTGGCGTGAAAACCTGGTGCGCCAGGTCCAGCACTCACAGCTTGAGCTGGTAGCGAGCTTTGCCGATATTCCGCTGCGGTTATCCCAGATCCTGAAATTACAACCCGGTGACGTTTTGCCGATAGAAAAACCCGACCGCATTATTGCCCATGTGGATGGTGTCCCCGTGCTGACAAGTCAGTACGGCACAATTAACGGCCAGTATGCGTTACGCGTTGAGCACTTGATCAACCCGATTTTGAATTCGCTGAATGAGGAACAGCCCAAATGAGTGACATGAACAATCCGTCCGATGAAAACAGCGGAGCACTGGACGATCTGTGGGCTGACGCGTTAAACGAGCAAAAAGCGACCCCGGCCAAAAGTGCAGCGGATGCCGTCTTCCAGCAGTTAGGCGGCGGTGATGTCAGCGGCACGCTGCAGGACATCGACCTGATTATGGATATCCCGGTTAAGCTGACCGTTGAGCTGGGCCGCACCCGCATGACCATTAAAGAGCTGCTGCGTCTGACGCAGGGTTCCGTCGTGGCCCTCGACGGTCTGGCCGGTGAGCCGCTGGATATCCTGATCAACGGGTATCTGATTGCTCAGGGTGAAGTGGTGGTCGTGGCCGATAAATATGGCGTGCGTATCACCGACATCATTACCCCGTCTGAGCGCATGCGTCGTCTGAGCCGTTAAGAATGAAAACCCAGGCAACAGTATCACAACCCTCCGCCGTTCCCGGCTCACCGCTGCTCCAGGTGAGCGGTGCGTTGCTCGGTATTATTGCCTTTATTCTTATCGCCGCCTGGCTGGCGAAGCGTTTTGGCCTGGCGGGTAAAACCGCCGGGACGCGCGGTCTGAAGGTCAGCGCCAGTACAACACTGGGGCCACGCGAGCGCGTGGTCATCGTAGACGTTGAGGACGCTCGGCTGGTGCTGGGCGTCACCGCGTCAAACGTCAACGTTTTACATAAACTGCCGCCCGCCCCTGCTATCAGTGATGAGCGTGCAGAAGCCCCTGCGGATTTCCAGTCCGTCATGAAGAGTTTGCTTAAGCGTTCCGGGAGATCCTGATGCGCCGTTTGTTATCCCTGACGCTCGCGGGCGTTGGCCTGTTTGCTCCTGCGGTTTATGCGCAACTGCCCGGTCTGGTTTCAACCCCTCTGGCGGGCGGCGGACAAAGCTGGTCGCTCCCGGTTCAGACGCTGGTGTTCATCACCTCGCTGACCTTTATTCCGGCGATCCTGCTGATGATGACCAGCTTTACCCGCATCATCATTGTCTTTGGCCTGCTGCGAAACGCGCTGGGCACCCCTTCCGCGCCGCCGAACCAGGTGCTGCTGGGCCTGGCCCTGTTTTTGACCTTTTTTATTATGTCGCCGGTGATCGATAAGATTTATACCGACGCCTACCAGCCGTTCAGTGAAGATAAAATCTCCATGCAGGAGGCGCTGGAGAAAGGCGCGCAGCCGCTGCGTGAATTCATGCTGCGCCAGACGCGCGAAGCGGATCTGGCCCTCTTTGCCCGCCTTTCCAACACCGGGGAGCTGCAGGGCCCGGAAGCCGTGCCGATGCGCATACTGCTGCCTGCGTACGTCACCAGCGAGCTGAAAACCGCCTTCCAGATTGGCTTTACCATCTTTATTCCGTTCCTGATTATCGACCTGGTGATCGCCAGCGTACTGATGGCGCTCGGTATGATGATGGTACCGCCAGCCACCATTGCCCTGCCCTTTAAGATCATGCTCTTTGTGCTGGTCGACGGCTGGCAGCTGCTGGTCAGTTCGCTGGCGCAGAGTTTCTACAGTTGAGGAGCGCGCAATGACGCCAGAATCGGTCATGATGATGGGCACGGAAGCGATGAAAATCGCAATTGCCGTTGCCGCGCCTCTGCTGCTTGTCGCTCTGGTGACCGGTCTGATCATCAGTATTCTGCAGGCCGCCACGCAGATTAACGAAATGACGCTCTCGTTCATTCCGAAAATCATCGCCGTGTTCGTGGCAATCATTGTTGCCGGGCCGTGGATGCTCAATCTGCTGCTGGACTACATGCGTAACCTGTTTACCAATCTGCCGTACATCATCGGCTGACGCGACGATGCTCCATTTTACCAGCGACCAGTGGATTCAGTGGCTTGGGGTCTATTTCTGGCCCATGCTGCGCATCCTGGCGCTGATCACCACCGCCCCCATCCTGAGCGAGAAAGCGATCCCGAAGCGGGTCAAAGTGGGGCTGGGCATCATCATCACCATCATCGTTGCCCCTTCCCTGCCTCCGGTGAATATTCCGATCTTCTCGGCCAATGCGGTATGGGTGGCGTTGCAGCAAATTCTGATTGGCGTGGCGGTTGGTTTTACCATGCAGCTGGCCTTTGCGGCCGTGCGCACCGCCGGGGAACTGATCGGCCTGCAGATGGGGCTATCGTTTGCCACGTTTGTCGACCCTGGCAGCCACCTCAACATGCCGGTGCTGGCGCGCATTATCGATATGCTGGCGATGCTGCTTTTCCTGTCGTTTAACGGCCATCTGTGGCTCATCTCCATGCTGGTGGACACCTTCCACACGTTGCCGATTGGGGAAAACCCGGTTAACAGCAATGCGTTCCTGGCACTCACCCGCGCCGCAGGGCTGGTATTCCTCAACGGATTGATGCTGGCGCTGCCGATCATCACCCTGCTCCTGACCGTGAACCTGGCGTTGGGTTTACTCAACCGCATGGCCCCGCAACTGTCGGTGTTCGTCATTGGTTTTCCGCTGACGCTGACGGTGGGAATTTTATTAATGTCATTGCTAATGCCACTTATCGCCCCCTTCTGTGAGCATTTATTCGGCGAGATATTCAACCTCTTAGCGGATATTGTCAGCGAGCTGCCACGTAAATAATAGTCCTCACAGTTGATATTGTCTTTCTGAGGATATTCCTAAAATAAAACACGAAAAACATCTTCCAGGATATATCTGACGCGGTTTAATTGTTTCTAACCACCTCACAATACTTAATATTTACTTTACTTTAAGATGATTCCTGGCAAATTATACGTAACTTTACGGGATAGTGAGTCCGCCTGAAAGTCTTTGTCATGCTCACAGGTTTATTAATTTTTTCCATCCCGTATGGCTGTTTATGAGCTCTCAGGCAGATGGTGAATTATCGTTACGCATTGAGTGAGGGTATGCCATGTCAACGATCATTATGGATTTATGCAGCTACACCCGGCTAGGGTTAACCGGGTATCTGGCAAGCAGAGGGGTAAGAAAGAGAGACATCAACGACGCACACACCGTTGAGGAGCTCGCAGCCGCTTGTGATGAACTCAAACCAGGCGTGGTGTTTATTAATGAGGACTGTTTCATTCACGATCCAGCCAACAGTCAGCACATTAAGCAAATCATTAATCAGCATCCTAAAACCCTGTTTATTGTTTTTATGGCGATCGCAAATATCCATTTCGATGAGTATTTGTTGGTCCGTAAAAATTTATTGATCAGTTCTAAATCGATAAAACCAGAGTCGCTGGATGACATTCTGGGGGATTATTTGAATAAGGAAGTTAAGAATGTAGGAGCGGTTAACTTACCCACCCTATCATTAAGCAGAACTGAATCAAGCATGCTGCGAATGTGGATGGCCGGGCAAGGAACGATTCAAATTTCAGACCAGATGAATATTAAAGCGAAAACCGTTTCGTCACATAAAGGAAATATTAAAAGGAAGATTAAAACCCATAATAAGCAAGTGATCTACCACGTTGTCCGCCTGACCGATAATGTGACGAACGGGATTTTCGTCAACATGCGTTAGTTGCATAAGACCTTGAGTACCCTACACGATCTCTGGCCTGGCCAGAGATTTTTGCTTTTACGGGCGCTGTCGGGCACGCACCTGGGCACCCGACGCCGTATTACTCCGCTTTCTCCACAAAGATGCCATCCGGATGCCCCAGTTCGTTAAAGAACCAGATGCCGAGCGGGTAGTCTTCCAGTGATACCAGATACATTGTACCTTCACTAAACTCTTCAATTGCCAGTACCACCCCCGGGCGGCGCGGTCCACCGTCCGTTTTGACAGTAACCCGATCGTTAACCTTCATACGTTCCTCCTGTGGTTTTGAGCCAGTGTAGAACAAAACGCAAAATCACACATCGCCACGGCGCGCGAATGGCGTTTTTGTGTTCAGTCTATAATCAATGTTGGACACGGTTGAATGAGGACCCCGAAATGAAGACCGATAAAGAGTACAGCGACACCATCAAACGCGAGGTCGAAGTGGATGTCGATGCCCTGTTGGCCGCCATCAATGAGATCAGTGAGTCAGAAGTTCGTCGTACGGATGACAACTCTGACCGGGTCATCGTCAACGGAAGGGATTATCACACCTACCGTGAACTGGCCGAGGCCTTCGAGCTTGATATCCATGACTTTAGCGTGTCTGAAGCGAATCGTTAGGACGAAAAAAATCCCGGTCATGGGGATGGCCGGGATCAAACTTGCTTATGCAAGAAGCACTTGAAAATTCGTTACACCAGGAAATCTGATGTAGTCGAAACACTATCCTCAACGATTTTGCCTGACAAGCATATATTCTCGTGGCGAATATTATATTTTTTAAACGTGAATTTTTGTTATGAGCAGCAAGGTACGTCGAATGCGGGTTTGGCGGGATCGGTTCCGCACGTTTCCCTTCCGACAGTCCTATTTTTTTAGGAATATTCTTAGATGAAGCGCTATTCGCAATCGGAAGCTGCACGGCCTTCCCTGCAGGACACCCTGCTGGTTTTTTCCGACCTGGATGGTTCGTTGCTGGATATTCATACCTACGCCTGGCAGCCGGCAATGCCCTGGCTGGATAAGCTGCAGGATTTTCAGGTACCGCTCATTCTGTGCAGCAGCAAAACCGCAGCGGAGATGCAGGATATTCAGCAGGATCTGGGCCTCGAGGGGTTACCCTTTATTGCCGAAAACGGCGCAGTCATCCAACCCGATGTCCGTTGGGAAAAGGCGCAGCGCCATACTATGGGAATGCTCCACCGCGACATTCGCCCGTACATCGAGCAAATCCGCCTGCAGGCAGGGTATAAATTCACCACCTTTGACGATGTCGATGACCGGGTGATCGGCGAATGGACGGGGCTGAGCCGCTATCGTTCCACGCTTGCGCGTAAACATGAAGCCTCTGTCACGCTCATCTGGCGCGACACCGATGAGAAAATGGTGCAGTTTGAAGAGGAGCTGGCGCAGCGCGGTCTGAAATGCCTGCAGGGTGCCCGCTTCTGGCACATTCTGGACGCCCGCTGCGGAAAGGACGTGGCGGTGAACTGGCTCATTGCGCAATATCGCGAACAGGAAGGCATCATGCCCACAACGCTCGGGCTGGGCGATGGTCCGAATGATGCGCCCCTGCTCGACAGCGTCGACTTCGCGGTGGTGATCAAGGGCATTAACCGCCAGGGCATCACGCTGCGCGACGATAACCCTGCCCGGGTGTATCACACGCAGCAAGCAGGACCGGCGGGCTGGCATGAAGGGCTGGATCACTTCTTGTCCTGATCGTTCCACACCACCTGGTTGCGGCCGCGCTGTTTTGCCAGATACAGCCGGGCATCCGCTATTGACTGCAATTGTTCGAAGTCGTAATTCCCCTTCTCCTGCGCGCAGCTGACCCCCATCGACGCGCTGATACGCAACGTCGTGCTCTTTTTCACCAGGATCTCTTTGCTGTCGATGCGTGAGCGAATGCGTTCCGCCACCGCTCTCGCCTCCTCCAGCCCGATACCCGGCAGGACCACGCAAAACTCTTCCCCGCCCACGCGCCCGGCAACGTCGTTCTTACGCAGGGCGCTGGCAATCAGCCCCGCCGCATGGGACAGCACCTTATCTCCGGCCTGATGGCCGAAGCGGTCGTTAATGCTTTTAAAATAATCGAGATCGATCTGCACCACCGAGAACGGCAGCGACTGCGCCTGACATTGCCCGGCCAGCGCTTTTGCCCGCTCAAACAGCGCCCCACGGTTATGGAGGCGGGTGAGAGGATCGTGCCAGGCCTGCCACTGCAACGAGTGCTGGAGCGTGTACATGTTGCTGACCATCCGGCGGATCACCAGCCAGGAGATCAGCAGCATGGCGGTGAAGAGCGCCCACAGCAGCGCCAGCACGATACTGATGCTGCCGAAGTCGCCTTTTACCCCTTCATGCAGGGTATGCACCCGCAGGATAACCCCGTCAAAATGGTCGAGCCGCTCCCAGCTGACAAAACGGCTGCCGAGCCGGATCCCGCCGCCGGTATTGTTCTCAATAGCATGCGCAATCTGTGCCGTTTCACGCTCATCAAAATGGTTGGCCTCGCTTGTGGACGCTTCAGAAGAGGCAATCATATTGAGCCGGGTATCATACAGCTGATATTCACCCTCGGCGTGGTCATCCGTCGCGTCGGCCAGCATCCGTTTCATGGTATTGAGAGAAAAATCCATCGCCACCACGCCGTACCAGTAATGGTCAAAATAGATGGGTACGCTGGCGGTGATCATGCGCTCGTTGCCCGTCCAGGTTGACGGCGAGGTGATAAACCACAGCACCGCCCGCGCACGATTGTTACGTTCCGTTTGCTGCGTAAACCAGGGCTGGGTCACCAGATGGTAATAACGCGGGATGATATCGGCGCTCTGTGCCGGTGTATCCGTGGAGAGGAAAAACCCGGCGCGGGAGACATAGACCACCCGTTCTTCACTGCGCATGACCGGTGAGGCCAGCCTGAGCAAATAGCCCACTTCAAGCGCAGCAGACACTTCATTATCGAGAAGTTCATCGTCGCGATTAAGCAGCGTGGTCTTTTCAACAAAGGCATCCGATACGCCGTTGATGGGCAGCGTACGTTTTGTATCCACGGCAAGTTGCCAGAAAGGACGAGACCGGTCTGCATTGAAGCGTGTCACCGCTGCACGCAGGACATCAAACGCCAGCGGCGTCTGGAGCGCATCGCGCATGCTCTGGCGAAAAAAAAGCAGTTTGTCCACGCTGAACTGAAGCTGTCTGTCCAGCGACGTGGCCACCGTTTCCAGATGGTTGCGCTGGCTTGAGATATAGGCATCTTCCAGCACCACCACTTCACGCCAGGTGAGGAGAGTCGAAAAAACCAGTACCACCAGAAAACAGAGATTAACAATCGCACCTGGATTGCTACGCTTATGCAGCCATTGCAGAAAAGTTCGTCTTACAACAAAGGTATCACGCTGCACACATACTCCCTGATCGCTTCCTTACACCCGATACTTGATATAAAAACGCCCGGCAAGGCCGGGCGTTAAGTGATTAAGCCTTGTCACGCTTTTGCCGCCCGTCACCCGGCTGAAGCTCATCTTCACGAAACGCTTCCCGCTTGATGCTGTAACCGTCATGCCACCGACACTCCACCATTCCGCTGGAATAGCCGGTGACAATCATACGTGGGCCGCCCTTCTTAGGCTTAACTTCATCACTGACCAAAAAGACCATACCTGCCTCCTGTATCAGGGTGAAACTGTTTCAATTTAGACGAGGAATGGCCTTTTTGCATCCTGGCGCGGGTAACAATTAGTGCGCCGTACCGCGCAGCTTTTCAACCAGCTTCACTGCGGCGACCACGATACTGCCCACAATAAAGCCCAGCACCAGATTAAGCAGCGTAGGCAGAATGGCCGCCACCACGGCGCCCTGCTGTGCAGCAAAATGTTCTATCGCATGGTGCAGCGGCGCAATACCGTGTACCACAATCCCACCGCCGACAAGGAACATCGCCAGCGTCCCCACCACGGAAAGACTCTTCATCAGCCACGGGGCGAGCACCAGCAGGCTTTTACCGATCCCTTTAGCTACCGCGCTCGATTTCGCTTCCAGCCAGAAGCCAATGTCATCGAGTTTAACGATAAGCCCCACCAGGCCGTAAACCCCCACCGTCACCAGAATGGCGATCCCGGAGAGGATCAGCACCTGATTCAGCAGCGGCGATTCAGACACGATACCCAGGGTAATAGCCACAATCTCCGCCGACAGAATAAAGTCGGTACGAACGGCGCCCTTGATTTTATCGCGTTCGAAGGTTTTTGGATCCTGCGCTGCCAGCGCTTCCAGACGCTGCTGGCGCATTTCTGGCGTGTCGTGCTTCTTCCTCGCGGCGAAGGAGTGCAGCACCTTCTCTACCCCTTCAAAGCATAAAAATGCGCCGCCAATCATCAGCAGCGGCGTAATCGCCCAGGGGATAAAGGCGCTGATCAGCAGCGCCAGCGGCACCAGGATCACCTTGTTGAGGAATGAGCCTTTCGCCACGCCCCATACTACCGGCAACTCGCGGTTAGCCCGCACCCCGCTTACCTGTTGCGCATTTAACGATAAATCATCCCCCAGAACCCCTGCTGTTTTCTTCGCCGCCAGTTTTCCCATAACGGAAATATCGTCCAGCAAGGTGGCAATATCGTCCAGCAATGTTAATAAGCTACTTCCCGCCAAAATGACTATCCTTCTTTTTTTGCTAATTAAGTGAATAGTATGGAACAAAACCGCACACCCGGAAACAGGCACATTGCGTCAACAAAAATTTCACAGCAACTACACAATTAAAGGGCTCGCCAGCCCGGTAGTTTTGACGTTTACTATGAGCGAACTTTTTATTTCGTCGTGAGGGACTATGCGTTTTCGGCACTTACTACCGCTCATCGGGGCGCTCTTTTCGCTGTATATCATCTGGGGGTCAACCTACTTCGTCATTCGCATTGGGGTGGAAAGCTGGCCTCCGCTGATGATGGCGGGTATCCGTTTTCTCTCGGCTGGCGTCCTGCTGATGGCCTTCCTGCTGCTGCGCGGACATAAACTCCCTCCGCTGCGCCCGATGCTGAATGCGGCGCTGATTGGCCTGCTGCTGCTGGCCGTGGGCAACGGCTTTGTCACCGTCGCTGAACATCAGAACGTGCCCTCCGGCATCGCGGCGGTGGTGGTCGCCACCGTCCCGCTGTTCACGCTCTGCTTTAGCCGTCTTTTCGGCATTCGCACCCGCAAGCTGGAATGGCTGGGGATTGGAATTGGGCTCGCCGGGATCATTCTGCTCAACAGCGGCGGCAACCTGAGCGGTAACCCCTGGGGGGCCGTGATTATCCTTATCGGATCCATGAGCTGGGCGTTTGGCTCCGTCTATGGTTCGCGTATTGAGCTGCCGTCCGGCATGATGGCGGGTGCCATTGAGATGCTTGCCGCAGGCATTGTGCTGCTGATTGCCTCCATGCTGACGGGCGAAACGCTGACAACCATGCCGGATCTGTCTGGCTTCCTCGCCGTGGGTTATCTGGCGCTGTTTGGCTCCATCATTGCCATTAATGCGTACATGTTCCTCATCCGCAACGTCTCTCCGGCGGTCGCCACCAGCTACGCCTACGTTAACCCGGTGGTGGCCGTGCTGCTGGGAACGGGACTCGGCGGTGAAACGCTGTCGCCGGTTGAATGGCTGGCGCTGGGCGTAATTGTGTTTGCCGTGGTGCTGGTCACGCTGGGGAAATACCTGCTGCCCGCTAAGCCTGAGGTGGTGCCGTGTCAGGTGGAGAAACCGTAAACGGATGAATGCCCTGAGTGTCGATCTGCGCGGTCTGACCGCCGCCGCAGATCCACTCTTCAAGCCGTTCGGTCAGATCCCGATCGTTCAGCTTCAGTCTGCCGCGTAGCGCACACTCCCACACCACCAGCACCCGCCATCCCTGTTCGACAAGCGTGGCGATATCCCGCCGATCGCGCTGGACGTTTTTGCCAATCTTCTCCAGCCAGAAATCGGTGCGCGTCGCCGGGACTTTAAACAGGTAGCAGTCGTGACGGTGCCAGAAGCAGCCGTGGGTAAAGATAATGCACTCATAGGCATCAATGACGAAATCAGGACGCCCGGCAAGTGCGGCATCCTGCACCCGAAAGTCAAAGCCTGCCTCAGTCAGTAGCCCGGCGAGGCGTTTCTCAATCGCCGTATCACGCGTGCCGATGGCACGCATGTTTTTACTGCGCGTCGCCTTATTGTGCACATCCGTCATTGACGGCCTCACTCTGGCGCAGGGCAACCGCCTGTTTAATGCGTGAGGACAGCAGTTTCGCCACCGCCGCAAAGGCGGGCACCACCACCGAGTTGCCAAACTGTCGGTAGGCCTGCGTATCAGAGACCGGAATGCGGAAGTTGTACCCCTGGGGCGTCTCAAACCCCATCAGCCGCGCGCACTCGCGTGGGGTTAAGCGACGTGGACGATGACGCTGGTTCTCAGGGTTATCAAAGTCTTTCTCGCCCAGCGCTTTGTCCCAGCCACGATCGATCAGGATCTCCGCACCGTCTTTGTAATAGCGCGCGGACAGGGTGCGGGTGACACAGTGCGGATCGTTCGGGTTGACCAGGCCAAAACCAAAACCGTTGCCTTTTGCCTGATGCTTTTTGGCATAGCGATAGAGGTACTTCCACAGCACCGGGGTGAGGATAAATTTCGCGTCGACGGCGGGCTCCAGAAGATCGGCAACGGACGGACGGCGCGCCGGATAGAGCGACGGGATATCCCGCAGGGTAAAATCACCTTTCAGGTTGAGATCGCGGCGGAACCCGACCAGCACAATACGTTCCCGGTGCTGGGGCAGGAAGTGTTTCCCGTCAATGATTTTCGGATCATCGGCACCCATATCCTGGGAGTCCGCCACGTCGTAGCCCAGCTCATCCAGCGTCTGCATAATAATGCGGAAGGTTTTACCGCCGTCATGACTCTTTAAATTCTTGACGTTTTCCAGCACAAAAATGGCCGGACGGCGGGCATCGATAATACGGGCGACATCAAAAAACAGGGTTCCCTGCGTATCGCAGGCAAAACCGTGGGCACGTCCGAGGGCATTTTTCTTCGATACCCCAGCGAGCGAGAATGGCTGGCACGGGAAGCCCGCCAGCAGTACGTCATGCGCCGGGATGTTCTGGCGAATATGCTCTGCCGCCTCTTCATCGCTCACGCCGCTTTTATGGCTCAGCGTGACATCGCGGATATCCGCGTTGAACTGATGCGCATCCGGGTCACAATACCAGTTAGCTTTATAGGTGCGGACCGCGTGTTTGTTCCACTCACTGGTGAAGACGCACTGTCCGCCGATGGCTTCAAATCCGTGTCGAATGCCCCCGATACCGGCAAACAGATCGATAAAGCGGAAGGCATAGTGGGGATGGGCGGCGGAAGGACGCGGAAGCAATGTTTGCAGATAACGAAACTCGCCGTCGCTCAGGCGATGCCCTGCCCGCTCGCTGGTGATAAGTCTCTTTATGATTGCCGGGCTCCAGTGGCCCTCACCGTGTGCCATGAGCTGGCTGGCGAGGGTTTTGGCATCATAGATATCCAGCAGCTGGCGCAGCAGCGCCTGCACCGTTGCCGTTGATTTCTCAGCCTGCTCAGGTGCGGGCTCACTCACTGATCGATTTTCCTGCATTCTTTTAACCGGACAATAAAGACTGGAAACAGATTACCACAGTTCAACGGTGCAAACTGCGGCGGAAGCGGCTCAGTACCTGGCTATCCAGCCCCAGGCAGTCACCCTGTAATTCGGCACTCAGTTTTGCCATAAACTGGATGAGAAAATCGGCGTTGTGGCGTGCCAGCTCGCGCCCCATTTCTGTTTGCATTGTATCAGGCAGGCGCAGCAGCTTGCTCTGAAAATGGTCGAGGGCAAACGCCCGGTCATCAAGGGTTCGCGCATCAGCAAAGGGATCGCGTGCGTCAAAAAGCGGCACGCCCAGCGCCCCCGAAACGGCAAACACGCGCGCCAGGCCAATCGCCCCTAACGCTTCCAGCCGGTCAGCATCCTGCACAATTTTCGCTTCCAGACTCTGCGGCGCGATCCCGGCGCTGAAGCTGTGCGCCTCAATAGCATGCGCCACGGCGTCATAATGCGCGGGGGGAAAGTCCGGGAAGTCGCGATGCAGGATCTCACGCGTTTTACGCGCTGCCAGCTGGGATGACTGGCCGCGTTCAGGATGGTTTTTCGGCAGGCTGACAATATCGTGGAAATAGCATGCGGTCAGGATCACCAGCGGCTCGACCGCCTGGTTAGCCATGATTTTTTGCGCCGTCATCCAGACGCGACGAAAGTGCGAAATATCATGCGCGGTGTCGTCGGTGGTGTGGTTTTCCCCGAGCCAGCGCTCAAAACGTTGCTGCCACTGCGTAAGTTCCATCATCACGTCCTGTTGTTAAAATGGTTACAATAGCAACTTTCCCGGACGCTATCACGAGTTGTCCTGACGGGGACGGGTGTACCACGCAATCCCGCCCAGGATCAGGCCGACCGTGCCCAGCACCAGAAACCCCAGCAATGCCCCAAGCCATTTGCCGCTGGTCGCCCCCAAATCCCCTTCCACTGCCACATTCGGCAGCGACGGTATTTTACTGATCACCCAGATATACCGGGCCATTGCCCAGACAAAGTAACCGCAAAAAGCGTAAAACACCCACAGGGCCAGTTTGCCTCCCAGGCTGCGTTCGATTTTTCGTTCCATCTTTCACTCCACGGTCACCGCCGTACCGTTTGCACATGCTTACTCTGGTTTTGTGATAATCGTCACATTTTGGCATTAAACCCTGTGCTGTGTGAAGGTTTCTGACGCTCAGTTTGCCTTAAGTTGATCCTGGGCAAGGTTACAGAAGAGGACGACTGGTGAGTGTTTAATTCGGAGAAATATAATTAAGGCTAATAATAGAATTTATAAAATAACCACGAAAAATACTTAACAATAATTAACCAATATATATTTCAAATTATAATTCACGAGAAAAATAAAGCGACACTTAGAAATATTTAGTAATATTTTTACCCATTTAATTACATTTATTATTGAACTTAAACTCCCTCTCCTGGAATAGTATCGACGCTGTAGTTGCGGAGCGTGATTACATATATTCATATAAATTATCTCTAAAGGGAATATATAATGAAAAGAAAAGTATTGGCCATTCTTGTACCCGCGTTATTAATGGCTGGCGCAGCAAATGCCGCTGAGATGTACAATAAAGACGGTAATAAAGTTGACCTGTACGGTAAAGTCGATGCACGTCATACCTTCTCTGACAACCCTGGCGACGATGGCGATGAAACCTATGTGCAGGTTGGCTTCAAAGGTGAAACTCAGATCACCAACGATCTGATCGGTTACGGCCAGTGGGAATATAAAACCTACGCAAATAATACTGAGTCCGCTGGTGATAAATCCTTTAACCGTCTGGCCTATGCAGGTATGAAATATGGCGAATACGGTTCATTTGATTATGGCCGTAATTATGGTGTCGTCTATGACGTAGAAGCCTGGACCGATATGCTGCCGGTATTTGGTGGCGATTCTTACACCTGGACTGATAACTTTATGAATGGCCGTGCTAA
This sequence comes from Enterobacter sp. SENG-6, assembly GCF_001605945.1. Classification (NCBI taxonomy): domain Bacteria; kingdom Pseudomonadati; phylum Pseudomonadota; class Gammaproteobacteria; order Enterobacterales; family Enterobacteriaceae; genus Enterobacter; species Enterobacter sp. SENG-6. Next base: position 160,224 of record NZ_LOMM01000066.1, on the reverse strand, counting down.
CGGTCTGGCGACCTACCGTAATACGGATTTCTTTGGTCTGGTTGAAGGTCTGAATTTTGCGCTGCAATATCAGGGCGCGAATGAAGGCCAGTTTGCTCAGGAAGATCAGGAAGGAACCAAAAATGGTCATGACGACGTGCGTTTCCAGAATGGCGACGGCTTCGGTATGTCTACCACCTATGATTTCGATTTCGGCCTGAGCCTGGGTGCGGCATATTCTTCCTCTGATCGTAGCAACAAACAAGAAGGTTACGGTGAGAAATACAGCGCTCGTTACGCGGGCGGTAAAACAGCAGAAGCATGGACTCTGGGTGCTAAATATGATGCTAACAACATCTATCTGGCGATGATGTATGCTGAAACTCGCAATATGACGCCATATGGTGATTATGGTATCGCGGATCAAACTCAGAACTTCGAAGCAGTAGCACAATATCAGTTCGACTTCGGTCTGCGTCCATCCCTGGCATGGGTTTACTCTAAGGGTAAAGACATGACTTACCCAGGTAACCGCAGTAATCCTCAGGGCCAGCACGGTGATGTTGATCTCGTGAACTATATCGATGTTGGCATGACCTACACTTTCAATAAAAACTTCTCCACCTATGTTGATTACAAAATCAACCTGCTGGACAACGATGATCGCTTCTATAAAGACAATGGCATCTCCACCGATGACATCGTTGGCGTAGGCATGACCTACCAGTTCTAATCCACTAAAACACCAAAGGCCGCAATCGCGGCCTTTTTTATTCCTGCGCTCTCTATTACGGCGCTTCCTGCAACGCCACCCGAATAAACCCGTTATTCTGCGTAAGCAACTCATGCGCTTTCCAGGCATCCAGCCCGGTCAGCACCATCAGTACCGCCGTTTTGCAGTTATGGTTACAGCTCTCCAGCGCGGCTTTCGCCACCGCTCGGGTGCATCCCCCCGCTTCCATCACTATCGCGATTTGCCGTTCAGCCCACTGGGTGCTGCTCGCCTCCAGATCCACGCGCAGGTTGCTGTAAACCCGCCCGGTGCGGACGGCCAGCCCGGTGGTCACCATAGAGAGGATCATTTTCTGCGCGATGGCCGCTTTGGTGTTCAGATACCCGGCAACCACGTCCGGGCCCAGCTCCGGCGCAATCACCATACTTGCCAGCTGCGCCGCCTCGCTTTGCGCATTATCGGTAATCACCGCCACCGGTGAACCGAGCGACCACGCATGCCGCATGGCGCCCCAGACCCACGGCGTTTTTCCGCTTACGGTGACCGCCAGCATCATATCGTGCTCGCCAAAGTTAATCGCCTGCAGGTCGGCAACGCCGCGCTCGTAGCTTGTCGCATCGTCGTCCGCCGTGATGGCAATCACCGGGGTTTTACCCGGGGCATACTCATCCGCCGCCTGTTTTGCCACACAGCCGGACGACCCCGCGCCAACCATAACCAGACGCCCCCCGTGGCTCAGGGTCGCGGCGGCGTTATCCACCACACGGGCAATAATGGGTAAAAAAGGGGTGATTGCAGCGGAGATAAGTGCATCATCCTGGTGAATGACTTTCAGCATGTCCAGCGTGGACAATCTATCGATATTCATCGTGCTGGCGTGCCGTCTTTCCTTGACCGAACCGGTAAGCATAATGCTCATAAACAGCCTCCTTATTATGAGTACCCACACACTATAAAGTGTTTTATATAGATGACATGCGAGGAGGGTCACGAAAAGCGGAGCAAATGCATGCTTTTACACAGCTTTAAGAAAAGCGCGTCATCGGCGATAATTACCCCTTTCTTCTTCATCGCGGAGTGTTGATGAGCGATTTGCAGCCCTTTCCCCAGACGCGCAAGCGCCCCATGAAACTGAACACGCTGGTCACGTTGATGGTGTGCGCGATCATCGCCTCTGTGCTGCTGCTGGTCTTTGCGCTCTATTCAGTGCAGATCACCCGGGCGACCCGCGATGACGTCAAGGATACGGCGCTGGGTATTGCCCGAACACTGGCGAACAGCCCGGAGATCCAGCGTGGCCTGATGCAACCGCCGCAGGCCGATATCATCCAGCCCATCGCCCAGGGCGTTACAAAACGCAACGACCTGCTGCTGACCGTGGTCACCGACATGCGCGGTATTCGCTATTCGCACCCGAACGAAGCGCTGATTGGCCTGCATTTTATCGGCGACGATCTGAACCCGGCGCTGGAAGGGAAAGAGAACGTCTCCGTTAACCGGGGCGCGCTCGCGGAAGCCCTTCGCGTATTTACGCCCGTGTATGACAGCCAGCACGAGCAGATCGGCGTGGTGGTGGTCGGCATCTCGCTAAAAAAAGTGGAAGACCAGATCGCCCGCGGGCGACTCAACGCCGTCTGGACCATTTTGTTCAGTATCTTTATGAGCTCCATGGCGATCTGGGGACTGGTTCGCGTTCTGAAACGCATCCTGTTCGGGCTGGAGCCGTATGAAATCTCCGCGCTGTTTGAACAACGTCAGGCGATGCTGCAGTCGCTGCGCGAAGGAGTGTTAGCGGTCGATATTCATGGCCGCGTGACGATGATAAACCACACCGCCAGAGAGATATTGCTCCTGCCCTCCGGCAAGCAGACCGAAAACGCCAGCGCGCCCCTGCTGGCCAGCCTGCGTGAGGTGTCAAAAACGGGCATCGCGCGTCAGGATCAAGAGATCAGCTGCAACGGACGGCTGCTGCTGTGCAACATGGTGCCGGTGAAAAGTCAGGAGCGAGTGATAGGCGCCATCACCACCTTCCGCGACAAAACCGAAATCAGCCAGCTGATGCAGCGCATCGACGGCATGGTGAATTACGTCGACGCCCTGCGCGCCCACACGCACGAGTTTATGAACAAACTGCACGTGATCCTGGGCCTGCTGCATATCAAGCGCTACGACAAACTGGAAGAGTACATCCTGCAGACAGCGCACAATTATCAGACGGACATTGGCACCATCCAGAGCAAGGTGAAATCCCCGGTGATTGCCGGGTTCCTGCTGGGTAAAATCAACCGGGCGAAAGAAGCGGGGATCACCCTCACCCTGGCGGATGAGTGCCAGATACCGGATACCGCCAACGAAGAGCAGGTCGCGGTGCTGGTTACCGTGCTCGGTAACTTGATTGAAAACGCGCTGGACGCGATGGAGGGCCAGCCGGAAGGCGAAATCACCCTGCTGCTGCACTATCAGAATGGCTGGCTCAGCTGTGAAGTCAGCGATGACGGCCCGGGAATTGATCCCGCCCAGCTGGAGACTATTTTTACTAAAGGCTTCTCAACAAAAGGTGAAAACCGGGGCGTTGGGCTGTTCCTTGCCCGCCAGCAAATTCAGAACCTGGGCGGTGATATCACCGTCGAATCTGAACCTGGCGTATTTACCCAATTTTTTGTTCACATCCCCTGGGATAGCGAGAGGAATATCGCGTGATAAATGTATTAATTGTCGATGATGACGCCATGGTAGCCGACCTCAACCGTCTGTATGTCAACCGTGTTGAAGGCTTTAGCTGCTGCGGCGTCGCCTCCACGCTGAACCAGGCCGAGGCCATTATTAACAACCCTGCCCAGCCGGTTGATCTGGTGCTGCTGGATGTCTATATGCAGCAGGATAACGGGCTGGATCTGCTGCCGGTGATCCGCGCCTCCGGTCGCCCGATCGATGTCATTATGATCTCTTCGGCTGCGGACGCCGCGACAATCCAGACCTCTATCCATTACGGCGTGGTGGATTATCTGATTAAACCGTTCCAGTTCCCGCGCTTTGAAGAGGCGCTGAACGGCTGGAAGGCAAAGCACAGCCTGATGGGCTCGCACCAGTATTATGAGCAGGCGGACGTCGACAGGCTGATCCACGGCGGCGCGCCGGAGCTGGCAGACAGCAAAAAGCTGCCAAAAGGGTTAACGCCGCAAACGCTGCGCACCATCTGCCAGTGGATTGACGCTCACCCGGAGACCGAGTTTTCCACCGATGACCTGGCCAGTGCAGTGAATATCTCGCGCGTCTCCTGCCGTAAATATCTGATCTGGCTGGCGCAAATCAATATTCTATTCACCAGCATTCACTATGGCGCTACCGGGCGCCCGGTATATCGTTACCGTCTCCAGCCCGAGCAGACAGGCCTGCTCAAACAGTACTGTCAGTAATGCGATAGCTGTTATCCAGCAAGGTAAAGCGGAAGTGGTGCGCTGAAGAGAGCACCACTTCTTTTGTTTTGGTCACAAAAATCGCTTCAATATCAGGTCGCGCGCGCAGCACCGCGCAGCCTTTCTCCACGCCCATGCCGTACATCAGCGTGGTCCAGATATCCCCGTCGATGGAATCGTTTGAAATGATGGTCACGCTGTCCAGTTCGTTATCAAGCGGATACCCGGTACGCGGGTCAAGGATATGGTGGTAGCGCCTGCCGTTTTGTTCAAAGTAGCGTTCATAGGTTCCCGACGTCACCACGGAGCGGTTCTCTACCGTCATCGCGCCGATCAGCTCATCACCCGCAAACGGTTTTTTAAGCCCCACGCTCCAGCCCCCCTCCGGCGAGCCCAGCGTCTGGATATTGCCCCCAAGGTTGATCAGCCCAAGTTCAGCGCCCTCTTTGCGCAGATAATCCCGCACCCTGTCGGCGATATAGCCTTTGGCGATAGCACCCAGGTCGATCTCCATCCCTTTTTGGGTCAAAAAGACGCTACTGCTGGCCTCGTCCAGCACCACATCCTCAGGGCGGGTAATCGCCAGCAAGGCGGCGATGTCTTCGGCGGGCGGCACGCTGTCGCCGCGAAAGCCGATTTTCCACCGTTTCACCAGCGGGCCGATGGCCAGGTTAAACGCGCTGTCTTTAAGCACGCTTGCCGCTTTCGCGCAGCGGATCAACTCAAACACCGGACGGCTGACTGCAACCGGATGCTGACCGGCCGCATGGTTGATATCCATCACCTGTGAATGCGCACGGTTAACGGTAAGCAGATCTTCGTACTGTTTGATTAAGCGAAATACGCGGGAGGCGAGGGCTTCGTCATGGGAAAAGAGTTTGAGGAGAATGGGCGATCCCATCAGGACGGCGGAATAATTGTAAACGCGATGGTCATCAGGCATAGCATGAGTCCTCAGATGTAGCCCCGGCAAGCACCGCGCCGCCGGGGAAAATGCCGGATAACGCTGCGCGTATCCGGCATACAACACAGGGGTCTTACTGCTTTTTCGAACGCATAGCCGCCTGATGTCCTGCAAGCGTACCAAAAATAATGATATCTGCCACCGCGTTACCGCCGATACGGTTACCGCCGTGGATCCCGCCGACCACTTCACCGGCCGCAAACGCCCCTGGCAGCACGTTGTGGTTGCTGTCCAGCACGCAGGTTTCGGTGTTGATGGTCACGCCGCCCATGGTGTGGTGCACGCCCGGCGCAATCTGAATGGCGTAGAACGGCCCTTCGTTGATGGGCGCACGCAGCGCGGTGGTACGGCCAAAATCATCGTCATGCTGTTTTTCAACAAAGCCGTTGTAGCGCTCAAGGGTCGCCAGGAAAGCGTGGTAATCCATTCCCAGCGCCTCGGCCAGGGCTTTTGGCGAGCTGGCGCTGGTCACAAAGCCTTTGGCAATGTACTCATCCGCCGCTTTGTTTTTGGCACGAACGTGCTCGTCAAAGACGATATACGCGTATTTCTCCGGCAGTGCGATGATTGACGCCGAGACTTTATCGCGAGTTTCCATTTCATTGAAGAAACGGTTCCCCTGCTGGTTCACCAGAATCGCTCCGCCGCCGCGAATGGATTCGGAAATCAGGTACGAGGTTTTCTGCTCAACGGTTGGGTGGATCTGAATTTCACCCATATCTACCGTACCGGCACCGATGCGTTCCAGCAGCGCGATACCGCCGCCGGTTGCCCCTTTGTGGTTGGTGGTAACAAAACCTTCCAGGTCAGGGCGGTATTTCACCACCATCTGGCTGTTGGCGCTGAAGCCACCGGTGGCGACAATGACGCTTTTAGTGGTCACGGTAAGGGTTTCGTTCTCTTCTGTGGTCAGACGCACGCCGGTGACTTCGCCGTTTTCGAACAGGATGTCGCTGACAGACGTATCAAGCATTACGTCGATGTTGCGCTTATTGACGTTACGCACCAGGCCGCTGATCAGATAGCCGCCTACCGCAGAGCCGTCTTTTGGACGGTGCGTACGGTCAATGCTCATCCCGCCGGTGGTGGTGATGTCATTCAGCATAATGCCGCGGGTTGCCAGCCATTCAATCGCCTGCGGCGCATTCTCCACGAAGCGGCGCAGCAGTTCCGGGTTGTTCTTGTTACCGCCCCCTTTCAGGCTCTCCCGGTAGAACAGCTCTTTGCTGTCCTGGATCCCTTTCACCCGCTGGAAACGCGTCTCGGCGGCATTCATCCCGGCAGAAGCTTTGATGGTGTTCCCGCCGATGGTTGGCATCTTCTCAACGATCAGCACGCTCGCGCCTTCATCGTGGGCCTGAATGGCTGCGGCCAGACCGGCACCGCCGCTACCCACTACCACCACATCCACACTGCGGGTCGCGTTCGGGTCAGCGCCCTCTTCTGCCGCAAGCGCTTTGCTGGATTTCAGCATCGCTTTAGAGACCGCTTTCTTCACCGCTTCACTCTGGCTGGTTGCACCCGTGATGGCATCCACGTGCGGGGTGTTGGCGTCCAGAATGCGGGTGCGGATCTCTTCAAAGCTGGTGACAAACTCAACGTCTTCGCTCGGGCCAGACGCCAGCGCAATATCGGCGATGCGATCGGTTTCCAGGCTAACGTTGATTACCAGTTCGTTAACATCGTCCTGCACCTTCTCAGTGAACATGCCTGGTTTGAATTTTGATTCGCCCATGCTCATATCGCGGATCATCGCTTCCACCAGCGAGAAGCGCCACAGTGGTTCAGGAATGCTAAGCTCTTCGCGTTTGGTGCTGTCCATAAACAGCTCCAGGCTTTCACCGGCCGCGATCCGGTCAGTCCAGTCCGGGTAAGCGATGGTAGCGCGCCCCACGGCAATCAGGTCGTAACCGCTATCCAGCGCCTCGTTAACGTCTGCGGCATTCACCACGCCGCCGACCCCCATCACCGGAACCTGAGCCAGGGTTTCAGAGCGCATGGCGCAATATTTTTTGATGAGCGGGGTTGGGTCCTGCGTGTCGACAATGGAAGGACGCAGGGTCGCCCCTACGGAGAAGTGCAGATAATCCACACCGCGCGCCGCCAGTTTTTCCAGCAGGTACATGGTGTCTTCAAAGCGGATGCCCGGGACTTCCAGCTCTTCAGGGGAGAAACGGTAGCCAATAATGAACGCGTCGTCCGCGTACTGGCGCACCATTTTGTGCGTGATATCCAGCACCGCCAGCGGGAATTTAGCGCGGTTATCGCGGCTGCCGCCCCACTCGTCGTCGCGCTGGTTAGAGTTCGGGGAGTAGAACTGCTGAATCAGGTAGGTATTTGCGCCGTGAATTTCAACCCCGTCGAAACCGGCCTGGATAGCGCGGCGAACGGCTTCACCAAACTTGCCGATCATACCTTCCACTTCTTCACCGGTCAGGGCAACCGGCGTGGCGGCCCCGTCACGCGGCGCGGCAACGGCGCTTGGGCCAACCGGCGTGCGGCCACCGATCAGTTTTGGATCGACCATACGGCCGCCGTGGTAGATCTGCAGCAGGGCTTTCGAGCCTTTGGATTTAATGGCGTCCGCGATTTTCGCCAGCCCGGCGATTTTCTCGTCGTTATCGATACCAATCGCGCCGGGGAACGCAAGGCCGAGATCATCGATAAAGCAGCATTCAGCAATAATGGTACCAATGCTGCCAGAACGGGCCCGATAGTACTCCACCAGCTCGCTGGTGACCGTGCCGTCGTAATAGCCGGTACAGGTGGTCATGGGTGCCATTAACAAACGGTTTTTCAGTTCAGTGCCATTCGGTAATGTGAAGGGGCTCAGAATACGTTCGTTAGTGCTCATAATTGAAACTCCAAACTTTAAAAATTAAGAATTCGTTATCGGATTGATTTTTTTATTTCGTCGTTATTTGCCGATGTCATGATATTAATATAATGATTTTTTAGTTTCTAAAGTTATTACGTTAGTTAAAAAACTATTTAATCCCTGCGATAACACAAATAACACATTGGTGTTAGCGATTGTAATTTAGCCATTCACAATAATTTAAAATTCGTTAAATAACCAATGGTAAGACCACTTCCCCAAAAACCAATCAAATCTATAAAAATCAATCATATAAAAATTATCAAAATTCGAAATTGTTACAGAAATGATAAATTGAACTCATAATATACGTAATACCCACATACGCCAGAGTGGTTATTAATAAAAGCATAAAAATAACGCTGCAATTCTCTTTTTTTGATCGCGATCAATAGTCATGGCATCCAAAAGCGCAATATAAAAACATCATCAATTTTTAATTTAGCGCAAACCAAAATGCGTTAAATCGCTATTACTGAAAATACAAATCAGCACCTTTAATAACTAAAAAAAGCAAAGAAACTTAAGAAAGCAATTTTGTTTTTCAGTGCGACCGAATTTTTGACAACTTAAGACGTGAAACTATGAATACAAAAACTGCTGTAACGCCCCCTGTGGCGAATCAGGCATCAAATGGGAAAGCAAAACGACTGCTGATGATGGCATTGCCCGTCATCGTCGCCGTCCTGCTGCTGTTTGTTCCGGTACCAGAAGGACTGCCGCCTTATGCGTGGCACTACTTCGCGATCTTTGTCGGCGTGATCGTCGGTTTAATCTTCGAACCGCTGCCGGGCGCGGTGATCGGTCTGACCGGCGTGGTGGCGATTGCGCTGTGCAGCCAGTGGGTGCTGTTCAGCCCTGAACAGCTGGCCGACCCGAAATTCAAGCTGGCAGGTGCCTCCTTTAAGTGGGCGGTCAGCGGGTTTGGTAACTCGACTGTGTGGCTGATCTTCGGTGCCTTCATGTTCGCCGCGGGCTATGATAAAACCCGCTTCGGCCGCCGTCTGGCGCTGATTCTGGTGAAATATCTCGGCCGTCGCAGCCTGACTCTCGGTTACGCCATCACCTTCGCGGACCTGCTGCTGGCACCATTTACGCCTTCCAATACCGCACGTAGCGGCGGGACCATCTACCCGATCATCGCTAACCTGCCGCCGCTGTATGGCTCAAAACCAAACGACCCAAGCGCGCGTAAAATTGGTTCGTACCTGATGTGGGTGGCGATCACCGCGGCCTGTATCACCAGCTCGATGTTCCTCTCCGCCCTTGCGCCGAACTTGCTGGCACTGGCGCTGGTGAAAAGCACGGTAGGGATTGATATCTCCTGGGGTACCTGGTTCCTCGCCTTCCTGCCGCTGGGCATTCTACTGATTCTGACCATGCCGCTGCTGGCCTACTGGTTCTACCCACCAGAAGTTAAAGTGAATAATGAAGTACCGCTGTGGGCAACCCGTGAACTGGAAAAACTGGGCAAACTGTCCCGCAATGAAATTCTGCTGCTGGTGTTCGTGTGCTGTGCGCTGCTGATGTGGATCTTCGCCGCCGCGTGGATTGAACCAGCCATGGCTGCCCTGCTGATTGTGGGTCTGATGCTGTGGACCGGCGTGCTGGAATGGAACGATATCACCGGCAATAAAGCCGCGTGGAATACCTTCGTCTGGTTCGCCACCCTGGTCGCGCTGGCAGATGGCCTCTCCTCTACCGGCTTTATCAGCTGGCTGGGTAAAGAGGGCGGTCTGTTAATGAGCGGTATCTCGCCGGGCGTTGCCACCATCGTACTGCTGCTGGCGTTCTACCTGCTGCACTACCTGTTTGCCAGCACCACCGCGCACACCACCGCGCTGCTGCCGGCGATGCTGACCATCGCCTCCACCATTCCGGGCATGAATATGGAAGTCTTCGTCCTGCTGATGGTGACCTCGCTGGGTGTGATGGGGATCATCACCCCGTACGGTACCGGCCCAAGCCCGATTTACTACGGTAGTGGCTACCTGCCAACCAAAGACTACTGGCGCCTGGGCACTATCTTCGGTGCCATCTTCCTGGCGGCCCTGCTGCTGATTGGTTATCCGTGGATGTCCATGATGTTCTGATTCCTGACCGCCGGACTTCTCCTCCGGCGGTTTTATTTTTCTGGAGCAAGCTATGTCAAACAAACCGTTTTTTTATCAAAACCCCTTCCCACTCGCGCACGACGACACCGAATACTATCTGCTGACCAAAGAGCACGTCTCCGTTGCTGAGTTCGACGGTCAGGAAGTCCTGAAAGTCGAGCCAGAGGCACTGACGCTGCTGGCGCAGCAGGCGTTCCACGATGCTGCGTTTATGCTGCGTCCTTCCCATCAGAAGCAGGTCGCCGCCATTCTTAACGATCCGGAAGCGAGCCAGAACGATAAGTACGTTGCCCTGCAGTTCCTGCGTAACTCTGAAATCGCCGCTAAAGGCGTGCTGCCAACCTGCCAGGATACCGGCACAGCGATCATCATGGGTAAAAAAGGCCAGCGCGTCTGGACCGGCGGTGGCGATGAAGCCGCGCTGAGTCAGGGGGTGTACAACACCTACATCGAAGACAACCTGCGCTACTCCCAGAACGCGGCGCTGGATATGTATAAAGAGGTGAACACCGGCACCAACCTGCCTGCGCAGATCGACCTCTACAGCGTCGACGGCGACGAGTACAAATTCCTCTGCATGGCGAAAGGCGGCGGTTCAGCCAACAAAACCTACCTCTATCAGGAAACCAAAGCGCTGATCACACCGGCGAAGCTGAAAAACTATCTGGTGGAGAAGATGCGCACCCTGGGGACTGCGGCCTGTCCGCCTTACCATATTGCCTTCGTGATTGGCGGGACCTCCGCGGAAGCGACGCTGAAAACGGTGAAGCTGGCCTCCACCCGCTACTACGACGCCCTGCCTACCGAGGGGAACGAGCACGGCCAGACGTTCCGCGATGTTCAGCTCGAACAGGAACTGCTCCAGGAAGCGCAGAACCTGGGTCTGGGTGCGCAGTTTGGTGGTAAATACTTCGCTCACGATATCCGCGTGATCCGCCTGCCGCGCCACGGTGCCTCCTGCCCAATCGGCATGGGTGTCTCCTGCTCCGCAGATCGTAACATCAAAGCGAAAATCAACCGCGACGGGATCTGGATTGAAAAACTGGAGCACAACCCGGGTCAGTACATTCCTGAATCGCTGCGCCAGCAGGGCGAAGGCGACGTGGTCAGCATCAACCTCAACAAGCCGATGAACGAGATCCTGGCGCAGCTTTCCGCGCACCCGGTCTCTACCCGCCTGTCGCTGAACGGCACCATCATCGTGGCGCGTGATATCGCCCACGCGAAGTTGAAAGAGCTGCTCGACAACGGCGAGGAACTGCCGCAGTACGTTAAAGACCATCCGATTTACTACGCGGGCCCGGCCAAAACGCCGGAAGGTTATGCCTCCGGCTCCCTCGGCCCAACCACTGCAGGCCGCATGGACTCGTATGTGGATTTACTGCAGTCCTACGGCGCGAGCATGATCATGCTGGCCAAAGGCAACCGCAGCCAGCAGGTGACGGATGCCTGCCACAAACACGGCGGCTTCTACCTGGGCAGCATCGGCGGCCCGGCGGCGGTACTGGCGCAAAACAGCATCAAGAGCCTGGAGTGCGTGGCGTATCCGGAACTGGGAATGGAAGCCATCTGGAAAATCGAAGTGGAGAACTTCCCGGCATTTATCCTGGTGGATGACAAAGGTAACGATTTCTTCCAGCAGATCCAGAACAAACAGTGCCAGGGATGTTCACAGCGCTGAGCGTTTCCATAGTGCCGGCAGCCGCGACAACGTTTGATTGATCCGCTCACGCTTGTCGCTGCCCGGCTTCCAGATAGTGACCATCGTCTGACTTATCCCCTGGCTGCCCACTTCGGTGGGCAGCCTTTTTACGTTTTTCCACTGCGTCGCATGAAGATGGGTCGGCAAAAAGCCCCAGCCACAGCCCTGCTCCAGCAGGCCGCGCAGCATCTCAATTTCATTAGTGAAAAGGGTATGCCCGGCAATTTGCAGACGACGGGCAACCGGTTCATCTGATGCGGCATGCATAACCACCTGCGGAACCAGAGAGAGATCGAGCAGCGAAACCGGCGTGGCAACCTTCGCAAAAAGCGCGTCTGCGGCGTAAAAATCCATGTCGATGGCTCCCAGAGCCCGCCACTCCATCTCATTACCCACGCTACGGTTGCGCGCCTGGCAGATACCTAAATCCGCCTCTCCGCTCGCCAGCAGGGCTTCCGCCTCGTCACGCGACGCGCTGGTCAGGCTCAGGCGTATTTTTTGTGCCGCCATCTCTGCAATCAGCGCCTGCAGAAAAGCCCGGGGAGTGAACGGATCGTAAACAAGGGCAATGTCCTGCGTCGCGCTGTCCGGCATCGCTCTGGCAAAGGCCTCAAAGGCTTTCACCTGACGCATCAGCAGGTGCGCCTGTCGCTGAAGCTGTTCCCCTTCAGGCGTTAGCCGCACGCTGCGTCCCTCGCGCAGAAACAGGGCATAACCCAGCCCGTCCTCAAGAAAATCGATCAGATCGCGCAGGGTCGTACGGTCTTTACCGAGCTTAATGGCTGCCTTCATCAGGCTGCCGTGCTCTGCCACCGCGGTAAATGCCTCCAGCTGGGCAAATGAATAGACCATCGCCTCCTCTCCCTTCATTCCGTTTTTCGGGGGAATTTCCCCCATAACCCGTTTTTTATTATAGGGCGCGGCTTCTTAAACTGAAGTCCTTCCTGAACCAAACGAGATAAACATGAAAAACAAAACGTTAAACCGCAGCCTGCTCGCCGCACTGGTGGTCAGCAGCCTCTTATCCCCTGCCGTTATGGCTGCCTGTCACGGCACCGACCTCAACCAGTGCCCTGCACCGTTTGACGCAACCCTTCCCGACACGCACAGCATGCTCACCTGGAGTCAGGCGGATCGCGTGGTGGGCTTTCGTAACGACTACCGCAACTACGCGGGCGATGTTTTCCGCCACGGAAAAGCCACACCGCTGCTGGCAGCAGAGAAACCGCTTACCGACGCCCGCTATCAGGTTAATGGCAAGACCTATACCCTCCAGGATTAAGTGAAACGCCAGAACGTCAGCGGCATGCTGGTGCTGAAGGACGGCAAAATAGCGTGGAAATATCTGGGTGAAGGCAATACCGATTCCACGCTCTGGACATCACGTTCGGTGGGGAAATCCGTGGTCTCTGCGCTGGTCGGGGTCGCCCTTAAAGAGGGCAAAATCCACTCCCTTGACGATCTTATCACCCGCTACGAACCCGATTTAAAAGGCACGGCGTGGGATGGCGTGACGCTGAGACAGCTCATCACTCACACCTCTGGCGTGGCGTGGAACGAAGACTACACCAACCCACAGTCTGATTTCGCGCAGCTTACCGAATGCGAAGCGAAGCCGGGCACCTACGACTGCGTGCGTAAGCTGGTGAAGGGATTACGTCGGGAACACCCTGCCGGAGAGAACTGGTCCTATTCATCGGGTGGCGCGTGGCTGCTGGGTGACGTGCTGGAGCGCGCCACCGGTATGACGCTGGCGGCGTACCTGGAGAAAAGCATCTGGCAGCCGTACGGGATGGCGAACGACGGCGTATGGCATGCCTACCGTAAAGGCCAGCACGATGTCGGCGCGCACGGCTTTAACGCCACGCTGGAAGACTGGGGCCGCTTCGGCGAATTTATCCTGCATAACGGTACGCTCCCTTCGGGCAAACAGATCCTGCCTGACGGCTGGGTGAAGGAGTCGTCAGACTGGACGCAGGCGAAAGGCTCCGTCTCAGACGCGCATCCGAAAGGGTTGTACGGCTATCAGTGGTGGAATAACGAGGTGCCCGCCACGGCCACAGACGTTAAGCCCGCGCCAGAGGATTCCCTGAAAGATTCACTCTGGGCGCTGGGGATTTTTGGCCAGATGATTATGGTGAATCAAAAGGAAAACCTGGTGATCGTCCAGTGGTCCACCTGGCCGCAGGCGGAGCCGTCTTTCAGCGCCCAGCCGCTGGAAGCGTCGCTGATGTTTAGCGCGATTGCGCAGGCGCTGCGCTGAATAGAGCGCTCTGCCAGTTTTGCCCGGCGGCGCTACGCTTGCACGGGCCTACAAAATTCACAGGTCGGGTAAGCGAAGCGCCACCCGACAAGAGCAGCGGCTACTCTGCCCTTCTGCGCGATATCACAAAATAGCGATATCAGCCACTTAGCGAATTATGATGAATGAAAAATCAATGAATTGTTAAGTTATTGTTAGGTATGTAAATCCCGGTCAACGTCCTGTCATTGATGTGCAGTACGCATCAGTCCATGCGTGATTTGCGCTTATTAATTTCCGTTTAATGCGCCAGTTTTCAGAAACAGACGGACAACACGTCAATAAAAAACTGGAGACGACCATGATTTCCTCAACCCCACCTGCAACCCTTCGCGCAAGAGCGGGCGCGATCCTTCGCGTCACCTCGGGCAATTTCCTTGAGCAATTCGACTTCTTCCTGTTCGGGTTCTATGCCACCTACATCGCGCATACCTTCTTCCCGGCGAGCAGTGAGTTTGCGTCACTGATGATGACCTTCGCCGTCTTTGGCGCAGGCTTCTTAATGCGCCCCATTGGCGCGATTGTCCTCGGGGCTTACATCGACAAGGTGGGTCGCCGTAAAGGGTTAATCACCACCCTGTCGATAATGGCGGCCGGTACCTTCCTGATTGTGCTGATCCCCTCTTATGAGAGCATCGGCCTGTGGGCGCCACTGCTGGTGCTGGCTGGACGCTTGCTGCAGGGCTTTTCCGCCGGGGCGGAGCTTGGCGGCGTGTCGGTCTACCTGGCTGAAATTGCCACGCCGGGTCGCAAAGGCTTCTTTACCAGCTGGCAGTCCGGCAGTCAGCAGGTGGCGATTATGGTGGCCGCCGCAATGGGCTTTGCGCTGAACGCGATGCTGGAAGAGAGCGCCATTCGTGAATGGGGCTGGCGGATCCCATTTCTGTTCGGCTGCCTGATTGTGCCGTTTATCTTCTTCCTGCGCCGCAAGCTGGAAGAGACCGAAGAGTTTCGCACCCGCCGTCACACGCTGGCGATGCGTCAGGTCTTTACCACCCTGCTGGCGAACTGGCCGGTTGTGGTCGCGGGTATGCTGATGGTCGCCATGACCACCACCGCGTTCTACCTGATCACCGTCTATGCGCCTACCTTCGGCAAAAAAGTGTTAATGCTCAGCGCCTCCGACAGCCTGCTGGTGACGCTGCTGGTGGCCATCTCCAACTTTATCTGGCTGCCGGTGGGCGGTGCCCTGTCGGACCGCTTCGGCCGTAAACCGGTGCTGGTTGCCATGACGCTGCTGGCGCTGATCACCAGCTATCCGGCCCTGACGCTGCTGGCGCAGGCACCGAGCTTCTCCATGATGCTGAGCGTATTGCTGTGGCTCTCCTTCCTCTATGGCCTCTATAACGGCGCGATGATCCCGGCGCTGACGGAGATCATGCCGGTTGAAGTGCGTGTTGCCGGTTTCTCACTGGCGTATAGCCTTGCTACCGCGATCTTCGGCGGGTTTACACCGGTCATTTCAACGGCCCTGATTGAGTACACCGGCGATAAAGCCTCTCCGGGCTACTGGATGAGCTTCGCGGCGATCTGCGCGTTGCTGGCAACGCTTTATCTCTACCGTCGCAGCGCGATGCGTCTGCAAGTACAGAGAGGATAATATGCGCATATTTGTACGTTCAGGTCTGACCGGGCTGGTAATACTGGCGACCAGCGCAGGCGCGCTGGCCCAGGAGGTGACGGTCATGATTTCAGGCGGTTTTAAGGCCGCGCTGGAAAAACTCGCCCCCCAGTATGAAGCCCGGACGGGCGACCATATCGTGCTGATCCCGGGGCCGTCGATGGGACAGACGCCGCAGGCGATCCCCAACCGACTGGCGCGCGGTGAAAAAGCAGACGTGGTGATTATGGTGGGTGATGCACTGGCGCACCTGGCGAAGGACCGGATGGTCAAAGAAGGCTCGCGCGTTGAACTGGCGGATTCGCCCATCGGCGTGGTGGTGAAAGCCGGCTCGCCGGTACCGGATATCGCGACCGATAGCGCGCTCAAACAGACTCTGCTTAAGGCCAGCACCATCGCCTATTCCGACAGCGCCAGCGGCCGGTATGTGCAAACAGAGCTCTTCAAAAAGCTGGGGATTGAAGCACAGGTAGAGGGCAAAGCGCATAAGGTGGAGCGTATCCCGGTCGCCTCTGAGGTGGCAAAAGGGAAATACGCCGTGGGTTTCCAGCAGGTCAGCGAGCTGTTACCCGTGCCCGGCGTAACCTTTGTCGGCAAACTGCCGGATAACCTGCAGTACATCACCCGTTTTGCCGGCGCGGTCACCGCTCACGCGGAGCATCCTTCCGAAGGTAAAGCGCTGCTGGATTACCTCGCATCAGCAAACGCGCAGGAGACCATCACCGCCACCGGGATGCTCCCCGTCACTCCGCCGCGCGATAACGTGCAGTAATGAGTGTTTCCAGCTCAGCGGCAATCCACGACTGAATACGCCCGCTGCGCCGGATCAGCCCGACAGTACGTTTGACCTCGGGCT